>CAJXZI010000200.1 GCA_913063005.1 uncultured Halieaceae bacterium
ACAGCTTTGGATTAACGTGATTGGCTGTCATCACGGCATGCACCGCAGGTTTCGTTACCGTCGTCGAATCCGTAACGCCCCCGATGGCATGAGTATACACCAAGCGAAATAGAGCCACAGCGAAACAGTTCACGTAAACTCCGTGCATGAAAACACTCCCGCCCATCGTAAGAGTAGCTTTTACCGACATGCTGCCGCTGTTTTTGCCCGCACTGCCGTTTGCGCTGCTGTTCGGGGTCATGGTCGTAGAGTCGGGTGTGCCTCACCTTTTGGGGTGGTCGAGTTCGTTCATTATGTTCGGCGGCTCTGCGCAAATGACTTTGATTACCTTGGTGGGTGAGGGCGCTGCCGTTTCCGCAGCCATAACAACGACGCTCATCGTGACGGCCCGACATATTCTTTACTCGGTGACTTTGGCGCCGCGTTTTCAGGTGCAGCCGCGTTGGTTTCGGTGGTTGGGGCCGTATGTGTTGATCGATCAGGTCTTCGCCCTCACGCAAATACGCGACCTTAGTGATGACGACGACTTCCGCCGTTATTACCTAACGGCGGGTTTTACCTTTTGGGCTATGTGGGTGCTGTTTACCGGGCTCGGCATCGTGCTCGCCCCGGTTATTCCTGAAGATATTGGCATCGAAATCGCTATAACCCTCATGTTTCTCGGTCTTTTATTGATGGCCATTAGACGCCGAGCACAGGTCGTGACAGCTGTTATCAGCGCCGCGGTGGCGTTGTGGTTTGCCCACCTCGACAACCAAGTGGGTTTGATCATCGGTGTAGTAGCGTCGCTGTCAGTGGCTACCTTGGCTGAGTGGAGAAAAGCGTGAGTCTCTTTTGGGGCATCGTACTTGCCGGCATTGGGGCCTACGCGATGCGAGCCTCGTTCGTGGTATTGCTCTCGGGTGTAACCTTCCCCGATCGCGTTATTCGCATTCTTGATCACGTGGGACCCGCGGTCATGGCGGCACTCGTTGTTACGACGCTGACCGGCTCAGAGGGACAGCTAGAGGCAGGACCCATCGAGTTCCTGACCCTGGCCGTCATGGCGGGCGTGACGCTGTGGCGAAAAGATTTATTGATCGGATTGTTTACGGCGCTTGTCGTATTCTTTGTGTCTAATAGCCTGTTTGGCTGATCGTTAAGAGAGAAGAGTTGCCATGACTAAACGTCGAAATCCGCTCGATCGCTATGCGAGTGACATTGCGCCCGGTGAGCTTACTTGGATTGGTGTACGGCCTAAGCGACGCGAACCGCTCGAATCAGTCTCGAGTACGCGTGCGGTGGCGACCCTGGGTTTAGAAGGCGATCACCGTATGGGGAAAACACCGGGGTCGGGCCGTCAGGTGTCGATTATCTCTGAAGAGTTCATCGCACAAGCAGCGCATTTCTTGGACCGCGACGCTATCGACCCCGGCCTCTTGCGCCGCAACCTTGTTGTCAAAGCTGTGAATCTAAACGCGCTTCGTAGGCAGCGCTTTCAAATCGGCTCGGCCGTCTTTGAAGCGACTCAGCTCTGCCACCCGTGCGCACGCATGGAAGAAAACCTCGGCAAGGGCGGTGTGGCGGCTATGCTCGGCCATGGCGGTCTCTGCGCAAAAATCATCGAGTCAGGTGATGTTGCGGTCGGCGATGCCATTTCAGTGCTGCCGCCCTTAGACGATTAATGGATAGCTCCATGACTGACCCCTACGCGTTTCAGCTTGACCCACAGCTCGAAAAAGACACCGTTCTGATCTCGGATTGGCACCTCTGCCAGGTGCGGCTGATGAATGACAGTCGCTACCCCTGGGTCATCCTGATTCCGAAGGTGGATGGTGTCTCTGAAATCCATGAGCTTGCAGAAGAGCAGCAACAGCTGTTGCTCGGTGAGTCTATGCGCTTGTCGAAAGCGTTGGAGCAGCTGTTCTCACCCCACAAGCTCAACATCGCAGCACTCGGAAATATGGTTAGACAGTTGCACGTACACCACATTGTTCGTTTTGAAAATGACGCGTCGTTTCCCAAGCCAGTATGGGGAGTGGGGGATGCGGTGCCCTACGATCCGGAAGCGCTGGACGAAACGGTTAACGGGTTGCAGATAGCGTTCGAGTTGCTTTAGCGCCTTCGAGCGCGGTACTGCCGTCGGCGAATCGCCCAGGTGGCCTTTCTTTTGCAATCTGCAATTTATGCGGCGATTGCCTTGTTCTCCTCAAGACGAATTCTTTGGCAGTTTGCTTTGCGTTGCAGGCGTTGAATAAAATATTTGGCATGGCTAAGCGAGTTGAAAAAAACACTCTGAGGAGTTTTGTTTTCAAACCAGGAAACAGTGTAAATCATAGCTTTCACCTCAAATCTTCCATTTCTTTCGTCACGTTTCTTTGAAAAAGAGCCCATTTTCATGGGCTCAACCCAGAAGTCGTCACAATGACTGAGCTAACACAGTTGTTTGGCTCAAGTGCATAATTGCAAATTGCGAATTTAGTTGCAAGATGAAATTCGCAATTTGCGAAAAAATATTATTTTGCGAAGCGACGGATGTCATATGAGGTGTGCGTATCACCATCAAGACAACAAAAAGTCGCCCTATTGGCGCTAAGGAAGTAGTTATGAAACGCGTAATTTCTCTCGGAGTTATGGCCATCGCCACCTCGGTATTGCCCTTAATGGCAGTGGCTGATCACGAAGAAGGTGGTCATGGAAAGCGGATGTCAAAGATGATGTCGCATCTCGATACAGACGAGAGTGGCACGATCAGTCTTAGCGAGTTTCGGATGCCTGAGGGGCGTGAGGCGCCTGACATGCGGATGGACTTAAACGGCGACGGTAATATCGCGCGAGACGAGGTTTCTGAGGCAATAACCCAGCACTCGGAAAGGGCACTTGCGCGGTTTGATGAGGCGGATCTTGATGGCAACGGTGTTGTGACGGGTGATGAGCGCCGACAAGCTGCGTTTAACCGCATTGACAGCAATGGTGACGGGCAGTTAACAAAGAGCGAGATGGGTAAAGCGCGACAGGAAATGGGCAAGAAAATGAGGCGCCATGCTGGGAAGGATAATGGCAAAAAGCACCGCCAACGCGAGCGCAACTAGCGCGAACCAGCCTGCAGGTAACTAGAAAGGCGATGCGTTGAAAGCACTCGATGAGGTAGAGCTGGTCGCTCTGGTAACCCAGGGCGACTCGCGCGCGTTTGCCGAACTTGCCCAGCGCCATCTACCTGCCATCGAAACCTATGCCCGACGCCTATTGGCAGACGAGGCTGCCGCACAAGACATCGCACAAGAGACATTACTCGTTTTGTGGCAGCGATCGGCGGAGTTCAAACCCGAAAAAGCACGATTAACCACCTGGCTACACCGTGTAGCGCACAACCGCTGCATTGATCTTTTAAGGCGTCAGAAGCGCGAGACGATGATGCCGTCCGACGACATTTTTGCGCGTCAAGAAAACGGAGTGCCCGGAGGTCTCGGGGGTGAAGCAGAGGGTGAAGTCGGGGGTGAAGAAAGCGACCCGACCGCGACTTTTTCAATAACATCTGAGTCAACACCAGAAGGCAATAGGGCGGCGATGAATGCTGCTCTGCGAAACCTCCCAGAATCGCAACGGACTGCCTTGGTGTTGACCTACTACCAAAGCCTATCAAACCGCGAGGTGGCGACTGTCATGAATTCGTCGATACGAGCCGTTGAGTCCCTTCTCTGCAGAGCTCGCGGTAATCTAAAAAAACAGCTGGAGAGTCAGCAATGAGCCCAGACCGAAAACAATTCGAGCGCGCCTTTGAAATTATCGAGGCTTATGGCGCCGACAAGGCACGATGGCCGGACGAGGAACGTTCCCTTGTTGAGCTGGCCATCGCGAGGAGCCCCGAGTTACAAATGCATTTTCAGGTGCATAAAGCCTTGGATGATCAATTGAATGCCCTTGAGGTGCGGCCCCGCCTGAACCCGGAAATTATCGCGCAGCAGATTGCTGCTTACCCACAGCGACTCAGCGGCGCTCAGTGGTTCCAGCTGCAGCTTGAACGTTTGACCGAGTCGATGATGGCGGCTTTGTGGAAGCCCGTATTCGCAGCAAGCTTTGTTTTTTTAATCGGTGTGGGCGCCGGAACCGTGGCGTTAGAGCCGGTAGAGGACTGGAGTCAGGCGGAGCAATTCAGCTTTGCGGTAATCGGTGAGGAGGCGTCGCCATGACGAATAGAGCATTAACGGGATTGCTGATCGCATCAATGGCAGTCAATTTACTCCTTGCAGGCCTCATTGTTGGGCATGTGGTCAGTTCTGACGGCGGGCGTGAGTTACCGCTCGCCTGGGCGTTCAAAGATGTCTCACCCGAAATCAGGGAAAAAGTGCGTCCCATTATTCGGCCACAGGTTGGCAATATCCTCTCAGAACGACGCGCGTTGCGGCGACAAGAGCGCGAGCTACGTCGGCTCCTTCAATCTGAGTCGCTGACGCGAGAGGAGCTAGAAACTGCGCTGTTAGACATGCGAGTCGCAACCAATCAGTTCCACGAAAAGCTCCACAAGATCGGCGTCGATGTTTTGATGTCACTCGATGCGGGTGAACGAGCCGCTGCCGCCCCCTATCT
>CAJXZI010000201.1 GCA_913063005.1 uncultured Halieaceae bacterium
CTATTGTAATTGTTTGGGTTATAGACAATTACGTCCCAAAGAAGTTTAAATCCTTAATCCTTGTTGGTCTATGGGCTCTCATTGTTTTTTTGGGATATATCACCGTAATGTCTGTCTATGGTGAGATTAAATTTAATCAGCTAAAAGAAAAACGCTATCAAGTAGCCATTGAAAATTTAATAGATATACGAGACTCACAATTGGCTAATAGAACTGTAACCGGAAATTTACAAAACAATTGGGATTCATTGGTGAAATTTATTGAAACTGAAAAATTCACCATCACACAGCGTCGAGATTCCACAGTTATTGATGAATTGTTAACTCGAAGATATGGTGTCGATACCACAAAAGATATCCTCTTAATTTTGGGCCATCTGCCAAGGGGGAAGCGTTATGGAAAATCTCGCAAGTCCAAGTGAACCCGCTAAGCGTGTTCTGCGCGATATGATTGAGCACGAAGTCCAGCAATTTTTAGATCAAGGCGGCAAGATTACTGTTTTTCAGGGACCGTCTGCGGACGCAGCGCGCTCCCGAGGGAGCCTATGGCTCGACGGCAGTGATGACCTGATGGATAGTGATTAGAGGGCCAGAGGTCTGGTGAACTGACGATCCGCTTCGGTTGCGCCGTTGCCGGTAAAGCGTATCTAACGTTAATCGCCGGCAACGCATAACGATATGGCGATACCCCAAGGTGTTCGTCTGACGCCAGTTTAGGGCGTTCCATTACACAATTTCCGGGGATGACACGGTTGATCTCTACACTTCGAGATAGTTTATTTTCAAAGCGCCCGGAAAGTACGCTGTACCATTACACGTCGCTACCGGGCTTGATGGGAATTATCGAGTCTCGCCATTTGCGCGCCTCCGAACTGCGCTACATGAACGACTCTACAGAGCTGGTTTATGCGCTCAATCTGTTGGATACAGCGATAACAGCGCGATCTCGGAGCGGCTCTCGTCCAACGGAATTTTTGAGTAGTTTCTCACACTGGCTGCACGGTCAAATTAACCAGGGGCCGATGCTTTTTTCAGCTTCTTTTCGCGCCAACGGTAATTTACTCAGTCAGTGGCGTGGGTACTCTAATCATGGAAAAGGCGTCAGCCTTGGCTTCAATCACGATTCAATACAGTCGCTGGCCGTGGCGCAGAATTTTTACCTTGGACAATGCCTTTACGATGCTGAGAAGCAGCATGTCTTAGCGTATGAGATCGTTGACTGCCTAATATCGATGTACCAAGAAGGTGCTGACATTAATACGATTTTTCAAAGCATTGAGGCGGATCTAATGACTATCTGCGCCTTGTTAAAACATCCGTCTTTCGCTGAAGAACAAGAATGGCGACTCATTTCTCCCACGTTCACAACGACTGCTTCTGCACCGATTGCGTTTCGGGAAGGTAAGGCGATGCTTGTGCCTTACTACCTATTCGATTTGGAGTCGGACGGGATGATCAACTTGGATCACGTGTTTGTTGGCCCAACGCCAAACGCGACACTGTCCGTCAACGCCTTGATGCACTACCTGACAAACAAAGGTGCAAAGCCCCTAAATGGTATTAGCGACAGCGAAATTCCCTACCGACCGCGCTAACAACAGACGAAGGTTATCAATCGTTTGATCTTCAATCTCCGTTGACTCTGACGGTTCTACTCGTTGGACGCGTTGGCTTGCCAACGTAAGACCGCGAGCTCTTTGTTAAGTGTTTTTTAACTAACGGTCTCTCTAACGTCATGGCACTGGGAACCCATCGGTACACGTCAGGATGCTGGAAACATAAAGACAAAGACTTTTGGAAGTTATGATTGGATGTAGGCACCGCGCTATGTAAATCTCAGTGTTAAAAAGACCGCTGAATTGTCAGCCGGATACTTCTTGGTTCGAGGGGGTGGTAGTGAACGTCGGATACTCCTTGCACTGGCTCCCCGACTAGCCGCGAATCGTAGTAATAAGCGATATCCACATCGTTGCTGTCCAGAAGGTTAAGCGCTTCCAGCTTCACTTCTGTGCGCTCTAGCTGGAGCGTCACCGCCGCGTTGGTGAGCAGAGATCGGCCACTACTGATTGATCGGTCCTCTACTAATGGTGCACCTCCGAGGTAGCGAACTCTGATGCTCGAGCTCCAGTTGTCATTCCAAATTGAGTTAATCCCTCCGGAGATGGTTGTTTCCATGGCTCCGGGAATAGCGTTCCTTGCTGACGGTACGCCTGTGTAAGTTGCTTGGGTTTTCGTGTAAGCAAGATCGAACTGAAATTTAGGGCCTGCGTTCAGAAAGAGTGATGCCTCAACACCGCGTCTAACCGAGCCATCATTTGCCTCGGTGGATCCCGCATCCCCAACAAAGACTAATTCTGAATCTAGCTCAATATCGAACGCGGTAAGGCTGAGTCTCAGGGTCTCGCCTTGTTCATAACGCAGTCCAACTTCTCGGCCTAGTGACGGTACAAGTAGCGGGACTTTTTCGATCGCCGTTCCAGTGTTGGGGTCGAGAGAGATCACGGCCCCGCGCGCGTCATTCGAGTGCATACCGCGTCCCACGTTAGCGTAGAGCTCTAAAGCGTCCGCTACGCGGTAGCCAATGTTTAACTTTGGGCTCAATTGCGTTTCAGAGGTGTTACCGCTGTTGGCAATCTGCTGGGCGGTCACATCTGCTTCAAAGTAGTCTGCTCGCGACCCGAAATTTATGCGTAACCGCTGATTCACTTGCCAGGTTGTGTCTAGAAAGACGCCGATGGATGTTTGGTCAACCAAGTCGTCGCGTATCGCACTCATCTGTTGTCGAGATGACGTTTGATTGAGTCCCAGCTTTGAAATTTCGTTGTGTTGGAATTCAACACCAATGCTGACAGACATACTTTCGTTAACATTCTTTGCTTTTTCAAACGAGCCGCCCCAAATGGTGCGTGTGTCGAGTTGCTCAAACTCATCGCCCGTCTCCGGATTTTCGAGGAAATACGTGAAGTTGCTGAACAGCTGAAAATCTGATGAGACAAGATAGAGATTCCCTATGGTCGTTTCATCTGATAGTGATGCGTTCAGGCTAACGCGCCGGCTACTTCCACCCAAATCAGGATCGATAAACCCTAACGGCTCAAGTGTGCCTTGATTAACAGCTCTCGAAGGAATTTGATCGGTGGCTCGCCAAGTTGAGTCGTAATAATCGAGTTGTAGCCGAGTGGCAAAACGGTCGAGTGGCAGTGACCAACCAAGATGCCCCTTGTTTTGGCGCAGGTTTTCGTCGAGCGCCCATGGACCGGCATACCGCGTGCTATCAAGAGCGACGGTATAACTCTGATTGCCTGTGGCGACCATTGCTCTGCGATACCCAAAGTTACCGGCACTGATTTTTACCAGAGGGGTTTTGATCGTCGACCCGTAGGTAAAGGCGACACTACCGGCTGACGAGAAATCCCCTTGTCGTACATTGTAGGGGCCTTTTTGATATTCAATTGTTGTCACAAGCTCTGGGATGATGGGGTTTAAATCCAAATAACCCTGCCCATGCCCATGTGTCCGCATGTTAAGCGGCATCCCGTTAAGCTGTGCGGCGAAATCTGTTCCGTGATCTAGATTAAAGCCTCTGAGAAAATACTGGTTAGCTTTACCCGTGCCGGAGTGCTGGGTTGCGACCATTCCTGGTACCGCTTCAATGAGCTCTCCAACGCGAAGTAGCGGGGGGAGAGCTATGTCGCCTAAACCAACATACCCTTGTGAACCGCTTAAAGCCTCACCAATTTGGGTCGAACTACGACCATAAACAAGCACCTCCTCTAGAGAGCCTGAGGCTCGATCTGATTCGGCGAGCAACGGGGTTGAAAGACCAACTGCAAGACAAAGTAGGAACGTATGTCGCACAACCAAAGCCACCTAACTCCGAGTTCTGAAAAGGCCCCAAGTTTAAACAGCAACGCTTTTGAATACACCATGTGATATTGGATGAAATTTTTCAGCGAGGCCACTAAGAACCCTTCAGGTCAGCTGATGATGTCGCTAGAGGGGATCAACTGGGACGCGGAAGTGACCGGAGCGAGTTTTGCAAATGATGGACCTTTTCGCGTCTTTATATGGCGACCAACGCCGGGGATGATGCCCGATATCTACAAGACCTTCATGGCGGCTAAGGGTATCCATGAAAAGTTGGGAGCCAAAGTTAATATTTACAACGAAGGCATTGGCGGTACGGGGAATATTCATTACGTCATGTCTTGGGATGACTGGGAAGCTATGGCAAAGTCCGGTGACGCAATAGCGGCGAGCAAGGAGTTTATGGCTCTTCAGATGTCAGCAGCGGGTCAAGTGACACCCGTCGCTTCAATTCAGGGTGTGCCTGTTTATTATTCGAAATGAGAGTGTTGAGGAGGGACTAATCCCGTCCTGGCGACTGGCTTCACCAGTCCTATAGTGCGGTAAACCTCCACGCACAAAAAAGCCCGCTCTGAGCGGGCTCTTTTATGTTTGGTAGGACCAGCCAGATTGTCTTCAATCGCCATTGCCTCTGGCGATTGAACCCTGCGGGCGCCTTCGCGTTGCTCTG
>CAJXZI010000202.1 GCA_913063005.1 uncultured Halieaceae bacterium
CCTCGGTCATTGGCACGTGGCGTAAGTCGGCACCAGAAATCACAAACCCGTAAGGATGGATCGGATAAGACGGGTTTGGCACTAAAATGGCGTCACCCACGCCCGTGGTCGCTAGCGCGAGATGAGCGAGGCCTTCTTTTGATCCTAAAGTCACAATCGCTTCGGTATCGGGATCTAACTCAACGTCGTAACGGGATGCATACCAGTTACACATCGCTTTTCGAAGCCGCGGAATACCCTTTGACTGCGAGTACCGGTGCGTATCGCCGCGCTCCACCGTCTCTTTTAACTTATCGACAATATGCTGCGGCGTTGGCTGATCCGGATTACCCATCCCAAAATCAATAATATCTTCACCACGCGCACGTGCCTGCTGCTTCAATTCACCAATGATATTGAACACATAGGGCGGCAATCGCTCGATGCGTTGGAACTGCTGATTCATCTGTTTCCCTTGAGAGTGTTAGCAGGCTCTTTGAATTAATCGATACCCAATAATGCTGCAATGTCCGCCGCGGGTCTGTACCCAGGTATCAGCTGACCATCACTGGTTACGATGGCGGGCGTCCCTCGGACTCCTAAGCGATTTCCCAATGCGTAGTGCTCGGCAATTGGATTGCCCTCGCACTCATTAATCGGCATCTCTACCCCCGCTTTAAGCGAGGTCAGTGTCGACTCTCGGTTGCGCGAACACCACGCCGTTGCCAACTGGCGCGCACCGTCTGATTCGAGGCCGCCACGAGGGAAGGCAAGATAGCGCACTTCGACGCCCCGGCGATTCAAGTCATCCATCTCCAAGTGGAGCTTGCGGCAATAGCCGCAGGTAATATCCGTGAAGACATTTATGTACCCCTTCGCGGGCTCTGCCGGAGAAAAGACAATCATGTCATCAATATCAACGGCAGAGATAAGCTCAATACGCTCTTTTGTTCGGCGCTGCTCCGTCCAGTTCGACACGCTGGTCTCAGATACGGCGAGCAAATCGCCGTTGAGCAGTAGGAAGCGACCGTCACGCGTTGCGTACAAAACAGGGCCGTCGGCAATCGCTATTTCGATCAAATCGTCAGACGGTGTCTCTTCAACACGATCGATGCTGATGGGGCTACCCACCATGGCCGACAGGCCCGCCTCTAATCGCTGACGAGCTTCAGTTAATGTGTCCGCATCCTGCGCTGAAACGGGGCTGATAAGGGCAGACAACAAACAAATGATCGAGGTAACGGCTCGTAATCGCAAAGATTCCAACATGTTCTAGCCCCTAGGGTGATGTTTTTCGTGAAGCGCTTGCATTCGACTACGCGCCACATGCGTATATATCTGGGTCGTCGTTAAATCACTGTGGCCCAGCAACATCTGTACAACCCGCAAATCGGCGCCATGGTTGATGAGATGCGTGGCAAACGCATGCCGTAATGTATGCGGAGACAAATTGTCTTTGATACCCGCGCGCTGAGCGTAGAGTTTAATACGATACCAAAAGGTCTGGCGAGTCATTGCCACACCCCGATTTGATGGAAAAAGCACATCGCTTTGCTTCCCCCCTAAAAGCTCAAGTCGCGACGACCGCATATAGTCGGCCACACTTTGGATAGCTGTCTCGCCCATGGGTACCAGTCGCTCTTTACCGCCCTTCCCCAGAACGCGCACTACGCCCTGATTAAGGCTTATTTGCGGTACGGTTAGCGAGACAAGTTCTGACACCCGTAAACCGCAGGCGTAGAGCACCTCAAGCATCGCGTAGTCACGATGCTCCACTGCAATTTCCTCATCAGGTGCGTTTAGCAACGCCTCCACCTGTCCCTCCGAAAGCGACTTGGGTAGCGGCCTTGAGGGCTTGGGTCGATCCAGATGCTGCGTGGGATCCACCAGCAAATCTCCCTCACGTACGAGGAACTGATAAAAGCTTCGTAAACTGGACAGGAGACGGGAGATTGATCTGTGTGAACTGCCCGACGCAAGACGGGCCCCAAGATAGGCCTGAACGTCTGCTTCGTCCGCTTTTAGCGCGTCACGTTTCTTGTGTTTCGTGAGCCAGCGGTCCAAGCCCTCGACATCCCGCCGGTAAGCTTGACACGTGTTGTCGCTGAGACCGCGCTCAAGCCAGAGGGCTGTTGTAAAACGCTCCAGCTCCGGCTTGATGATGCGATTCAGCTTCCTAAAGCTAAAGCCTTAGCTTTAGGAGAGCTTTTCCTTGATTCGCGCTGCTTTACCAGAGAGCTCACGCAAGTAGTAGAGCTTGGCCTGACGCACATCGCCGCGACGCTTAACGCTGATGGAATCAACGAGTGGACTGTAGGTCTGGAAAGTTCGCTCCACACCCACACCGTGCGAAATTTTGCGCACAGTGAAAGCAGAGTTCACACCACGGTTACGCTTGCCAATGCAAACACCCTCAAACGCCTGAAGACGCTCGCGGTTACCTTCCTTCACCTTTACCTGAACGACAACAGTATCACCTGGCGCAAAGGCAGGGACTTCTTTTGACATTTGCTCCGCATCGAGCTCGGCAATAATTTTGTTGGCACTCATGGCATTCTCCTCAGTCGGTCGCCTTTTAATTGGGGCAACCCCGTTTTAATCTCTCATCGAGCGTCGCCGCTCGTTCTCCTTCAACCAGCTTTAAACCAGAATCAGCTTTGGGCTTTCGCATCCCAGCGCGCAAGCATAGCTCGCTGCTCATCTGTTAGGTCAGCCGGATCTAATAGATCTGGCCGGCGGTTGAGCGTTCTTTGGAGAGCCTGAGCAGACCGCCAATCGGCGATGCGTGCATGGTCTCCGCTGAGCAGCACCTCAGGTACAGCTCGACCCTCAAAAATCTCAGGGCGCGTATAGTGAGGACAGTCGAGCAATCCGTCAACAAAAGAGTCCTGTTCTGCGGACATTTCGTCACCTAAAACACCCGGAATGCGACGAATTAACGAATCCATCACCAACATGGCAGGCATTTCACCCCCACTGACCACCATATCGCCGACCGACAGCTCGAGATCCACCTCGCTCTCAAGGAAGCGCTCATCGAAGCCTTCGTAACGGCCAGCCACAAAAATGATCGCCTCGTGAGCCACCAAACGAGAGATCATCGCTTCATCAACAGCGACTCCCTGCGGGCTCATAGCAATGACGAGCGCATCCCCACCCAACAAGGTTTTCGCCTTTCTCACCGACTGAGCGAGTATCGGCGCTTTCATGACCATTCCCGGTCCTCCGCCGTAGGGGCGGTCGTCAACGGTACCGTGCTTGTCAGTAGCGAATTCGCGCGGATCGATGGTTTCTACCGTAAAGAGCTCATCGCGCGCGGCACGGCCTGTTACTCCCCAGTCGGTCAGTCCAGAAAGCATTTCAGGGAAAATGCTAATAAAACCCAATTTGCGGAGGGCAACCGTTTGATCAGTCATCTGGATGCCACTTCACGTCGATGACCGCCTCGGCCAAATCAACCTTCAGAATCACATCACCTTCAATGTAGGGAATAAGACGCTCGCGATCATCGATACTCGTCTCGGACGCTCGCACAACAAGGACATCATTAGCACCGGTTTCCAGGAGGTAATTGACCGTGCCTAGGTCAATCAGGTTACCTTCACCGTCTGACGTTCTCACGGTACAACCAACCAGGTCGTCCCAGTAGAACTCACCTTCCTCGAGATCGGGCAGAGCCGACTTTGGTACCATGATGTCGTAACCACGCAGAAGTTCCGCTGCGTTGCGATCTTCAACACCCTCCAAAGAAGCTATGTAACCCTTGCCCTGCGCACGAACATTGAGCACGCGAACTGGCCGACGCGACCGCTGTCGAGAGTCCGTTAAAAATTGGGGTTTTAGAGAGGTTAGCGAGGCCGGGGTCTCAAGGTTAACCTTGAGTTTTACCCAGCCCTTGATGCCATATACACCGACGATTTTGGCGACGGCTATGTCAGGGGTTGTGGCGTCAGAATGCGCCACAGACGACCGATTAAGCTGCTGCGGCTGCTTGGCTCGCCGCTTCTTTGACTAGGCTAGCAACGCGAGGTGACAGCTGCGCACCCTTCGCTACCCATGCATCAATACGATCGGTGTCGATACGCAGACGTTCTTCCTGACCACGCGCGATGGGGTTGAAGAAACCGACGCGCTCGATGAAACGACCGTCGCGTGAGTTACGGCTGTCGGTAACTGTCACGTGATAGAAAGGACGCTTCTTTGCGCCGCCGCGTGAAAGACGAATTGTGACCATTGCTTTGTCCTAAACGTTAGACCTCAGGGTTTTCCCTAAGGCAAAATTTGAGGTCGCGAAGACTACAGGAAGTCGCTCTGCGTTTAAAGTCCCATAAAGCAGAATATTTACCGACGTGGAAAGCCCGGCGGCATACCGCCACCCGGAGGCATACCCCCGCCGCCACCCATCATGCCGCCCATGCCTCGCATCATGCGCTGCATGCCACCGCCCTTCAT
>CAJXZI010000203.1 GCA_913063005.1 uncultured Halieaceae bacterium
GTTGATCCATTAACCCTTTTACCCAAGCGTTGACGCTACAATACCCACTTGCTAACTCGTCCGTAAGGTCTGGTTAATCCTGTGAATTTAAACTGAAAGACGCTGCACTAAACGGGGTACAAGACGCAGTACAAGACGCACTGCGAGAAACAATGAAAACCCAGTGGAATCGGTCGATTCCACTGGCAGACGTTATTGGTCAAAAAGGGTTTGTGTGCGGCTTATCGCTCGAGAAGTGCTAGTTTCCCGGGCTTTCCTTCCCAGTCCGCCGCATCAGCTGGGGCGTCTTTCTTCTCAGTGATATTGGGCCAAATTTCTGCAAGCTCTGCGTTGAGTTCGAGAAAGTTTTCTTGATCAGCAGGAAGTTCATCTTCCGAGAAAATGGCATCAATAGGGCACTCTGGTTCGCAAAGCGCACAGTCGATGCACTCGTCAGGGTGGATTACGAGGAAGTTAGGGCCCTCATAGAAGCAGTCTACTGGGCACACCTCTACACAGTCAGTGTGCTTACATTTAATACAGTCTTCGCCAACGACGAATGTCATAGTGTCTCCCCCAATACCCGCTTTTTCAGTTATTTAGCGCGGTAAGTGTCAAAATAATAAGTCGATCTAAGTGTCTAGTAAAGTTTTCAGTGTATAAAGCGCATCCAGCGCTTCCTTGGGTGTCATCTGGTCGGGATCAATGTCAGACAACACATCCAGCGCTGGGCTTTTCTGTAAGGGTACTGAAAACAAATCTACTTGCCCGGACGATGTTTGAACGGGGGCAGAAACCTGCTGGCTTTCAAGCTCACTGAGCTTCTGCCGCGCATGAAGCAATACACCGCTCGGGACACCCGCTAGTTTAGCAACTTCAAGCCCAAAACTACGATTCGCAGGACCCTCTTGAATATGATGCATGAACACAACATGGTCTTCATGCTCAGTAGCATCAAGGTGCACATTGGCCATTGCCGAGTGGTCAGCGGGTAACGCGGTCAGCTCAAAGTAATGCGTGGCAAAAAATGTCATTGCTCGAACGCGTTCCGCTAAGGCCACAGCGGCTGCCCACGCGATACTCAGCCCATCGAAAGTACTGGTCCCACGACCTACCTCATCCATCAGTACCAAACTTCGGTCGGTCGCGTTGTGAAGAATATTCGCAGTCTCGGTCATTTCAACCATGAAGGTTGAGAGCCCGCTTGCAAGATCATCCGATGAGCCAATGCGCGTGAAGATGCGGTCAACCAGTGAGAGTGTGACGCTTTGCGCCGGCACGAATGCGCCACAGTGCGCGAGCAGTGCGATCAGCGCGTTCTGCCGCATATAGGTCGATTTACCGCCCATATTGGGACCTGTGATCAGCAGCATGCGACGTGTGTCATTGAGCAGGGTATTGTTTGCAATAAAGGGTCTATCACTCACGAGCTCAACGACCGGATGTCGGCCACCCGTAATGTCCAACTGCACCTCATCGCTGAAGCTGGGCCTGGTCAGCGTCAGCGCGTCAGCGCGCTCAGCAAAGCATGCCAGCACATCGAGATCACAGAGCGCATTAGAGGTTCTTTGGAGTGCGATTAAATCCTCGGCTACCCGCTCGACCAAGGCATCGTACAAGAGTTTCTCGCGCGCCAAGGCCCGGCTTCGGCTAGAGAGCGCCTTGTCCTCGAACTGCTTGAGCTCTGGGGTTATAAAGCGTTCCACATTTTTCAGTGTTTGACGACGCTGGTAGGTATCAGGCGCCTGATCTGACTGTTGTCGGCTGATTTCAATGTAGTAGCCGTGAACGCGGTTGTAACCCACCTTGAGTGTTGAGAGGCCGGTTGCCTCACGCTCACGCCGCTCGATATCGACGAGGTACTCCCCGGCGTTCTCACTGATACCTCGAAGCTCGTCGAGTTCATCGTCGTAGCCTGCGGCGAGAACACCACCGTCTCTTATGACAACGGGCGGTGACTCGATGAGGGCTTTATTCAGAAGCTCGCACAGCTCTGGGTAGTCACCAATATCAGTTGTTAGTTCATTAAGCTTCGCAGAGGCACTGGGTACGGATGACACTAAGGCGGGAAGCGCCCACAAACTGTCCCGCAAGCGAGTCAGGTCTCGAGGACGCGCTGACCTCAGCGCAACTCGCCCGAGGATGCGTTCCATGTCTGAAATAGGCTTCAGATTTTGGCGCAGTCTTTCGTAGTTGTAGTTGCTTTTCAGCGCTTCAACGGCTTCAAGACGCGCTTCTAATTCGTTGCGAATACGAACAGGCCGATGTAACCATCGCTTTAGATTGCGAGTGCCCATGGCTGTAATCGTCGAGTTGTAGACGGAAAATAGTGTGTTGTCTTCGTTACCGTGAACATTCCTGTCTATTTCAAGGTTGCGACGCGTTGCTGCGTCCAACACAACCGCATCACTTTGTCGTTCGTGCCTAATCGCGACAAGGTGAGGCAGTTCGTTTCGCTGAGTATCTTTAACGTAGTCCAGCAGAGCACCCGCGGCTGATACCGCGAGCGCGAGATCTTCACAGCCAAAACCACTCAAATCACGCGTTTGAAACTGCTGATTCAAAGCGCGCCGTGCGCTTTCCTCATCAAATTGCCAAGCGGCAAGACGTCGAATGGCAACATGATCACCAACGGAGGGTAGAGTCGCATCTTCTGCGACAAGCACCTCGGCTGGTGAAAGTCGTTGGAGTTCTGCCGCAAGCGCCTCTTCCCCCGACATCTCCGACACTAAAAACCGACCACTGCTCACATCCATCCAGGCGATGCCGCAGTCCATTTGCTGCCGGTAAACCGAGACGATGAGCGAGTCGCCGCTTGCATCGAGTAATGATTCGTCCGTTAACGTCCCCGGCGTGACTATGCGCACTACCTTGCGCTCGACAGGCCCTTTGGATTCAGCGGGGTCGCCAATCTGCTCGGCAATTGCTACCGAGAAGCCGGCGCGCACCAGCCGAGCAAGATAGCTCTCTGCGGCATGAAACGGGACGCCCGCCATGGGAATTGGCTCGCCCGCTGATTTTCCGCGCGAGGTCAGCGTGATATCTAAAACGGGCGCTGCTATCTCTGCGTCTTGATAGAACAGCTCGTAAAAATCGCCCATCCGATAAAACAGCAACTCATCAGGGTGCTGCGCCTTGATCGCCAAAAACTGGCGCATCATCGGTGTGTGTTGAGTTGTGTCGGATGGTAAAGACATGCGGCTTTTTTACTGAAATTGGTGGGCTTTGCAACGATGTTACCAGTTTGGGATCTTTATTGGCTTAACAACCAAACATCAGCTCAGAAAGTGATAAAGGCTAGGTGGGGAAATTGTGATGAGGACGATGAGACTAAACGCTTCTACGAGGTGCCAATTCATTCTGCCAAAGTCCAAGTCGTCAAAGTCGCCGGAGTAAATAGACCAAACGATGCACAGTAGGTAAATCAGTAAGCCCGTGTTGATCGACAGATAAATTGCGGACATGCTATGCAGGTAAGCCTCTGGGTCCGCATAGTTTGTTTCTGCTCCAATCGTTGCCAGATCGATAACACCCATGACGGTTAGAATCAAAATCACGAACATATTTGCGGTTGTGAGTCTCTTCAAAAAACTATTTGAAGATGGTGTTATTAGAGCAAGAACTACCACAAGGGCGATCATCGATATGGGCTTGTCCGATGCACCGTAGATAAGCCATTGTTCCTCTCCCACCGCACCCCACGCGACAAGACTCAGTCCGATAGTGCATAAGATTGCCGGCCAAATACCTATTTTGGGCATAGGTTTTTGATCCGGCTGAATGAATAAATAGCCGATTCCTGATACCACCCCTCCGTAGAGTGCAGTCAGCAACAATATGGCCGTTGCGGGAGCGAGTGCGAGTAAATCTGCCATGTAGGAAAACATGGTGACAAGCCCAAGGCTCACTCCAAACAAACCCAGTGGAGTGCCGAGCGCATAAGCAAGGGGAGCCACCGGCGCGTTGTACCGCCACTTCAACAATCCACAAATTACGATAATGGGGAATAGTACGATTATCCCACTTGCTACATCCAAAAAGACGAATGCAGAGTGTGCACTCAGCGATAGCAGTAAGTAGCCAGCGAAAGCCGCGCCAGCCAATCTCAGGGCTGTAAAAAGAATGTTTGTAAACGTTTCGCGTGTCAGCACTTTGTTTTTCATTGAGACTTAAGGCCAGTTGCTCCGACCAAACGACTCTAGCCCGTCTATTATATTTTCGGAAACGATCTTTTTATTAAAAGCGGCTACTTGATTATAAATCCATTGTCCGATGGCAAGGCCCGTGAAGACGTATCAGTTTCGCCAAGCCTTGCTACCAGTTAGTCTGGTGATCCCCTTGAACAGGCCTAGCCCTCCTGTAGCTAAAAACGGGCTTACCTATGCGGTTTGCACGGTTTTCGGTTTGCATGGGGGAGCATGAAGAGTCAAAAGACAACAGTGCTTTAATC
>CAJXZI010000204.1 GCA_913063005.1 uncultured Halieaceae bacterium
GTAGCACTTTTCTTTACCAAGCTCGATATCCACAGCTGGTTGGTGGTGATCGGAGTCGTCACGCTTACGTCGATTTCCTTCTCGTTGTTGGGGCTTATTAACGCCGTCTTTGCTAACACCTTCGATGACGTCAACATAGTGCCGACCTTCGTGCTCACGCCGCTAACCTACCTTGGCGGTGTTTTCTATTCGCTCGATCTGCTGCCCGATTTCTGGGCGAGTATTTCGCAGATCAACCCGCTGGTGTATGTGGTCAACGCGTTCCGATACGGCGTGTTAGGCGTGAGTGATGTAGACATAACCGTCTCCTTTACCATGTTGACGGTATTGACCGCTGGGTCTTTTGCCTACGCGATGCACCTTCTTGGTACTGGCACGAGACTGAGAACCTAAACTTGGCGGGTGTTCTAGGAAATGTTGTCGCTGCGCCCAAGGTTTATTCGCCGGAGGTGCTAGAGGCAATCGACCGCGAGATAGGGCGATCCGAGATTGTTCATCCCTCGCACCATCTGACGACTGGCTACGATGTATGGCATTGCTACGAGCTGAGCTGGTTGCAACCCTCGGGCGAAGTCCGCTACGGGAGTGGGGCCTTAATCGTGCCTGCCTCGAGCCCTTATACCGTCGAATCGAAGTCTCTCAAGCTCTATTTGAACTCGCTAAACGCGCACACGTTTGCCAGTGACGCCGAGGCAGTGGCTTGCATCGAGCGGGATTTGTCTTCGCTCGCACAAGCGAGTGTGAAGCTCGAGCTTCAGACTGCCCTGATGTTGCAAAAAAGTTCGTGCTTGGTGGAGGAGGTCGCGCCATATCATACGGGTGGTAGGGTTGGTCAGCGCTTTACGTCGGTCGGGTTCCGGTCGCTCTGCCCTGTCACCTCTCAACCGGATTGGGCGACGCTTGTCATCGATGTTTCTGAAGCGCAATTTGATGCTGAGCTTATCAGTAACTGTATCGAAGACCTCCGCAACCACCAGGGTTTTCACGAGCAGTGTGTGGAGGACCTTTACTCTCGCTTGGAGCAAGCACTCGCGCCAGAGTCACTTCAGGTGGTGGGCTTCTTTCAGCGGCGCGGCGGCATCGATATTACGCCTTGGCGTTCAACCATCGAAACACCTCCTTCGTTAACTCGTCTGTTTGAGCAGTGAGTCTTACGCAATAAGCGTCGAGCAACCACCGTAGAGCAACCACCTTTGCGCAATTAAGCTTTGAGCAATCACCGTCGAGCTGTAAACAGCCGCGATGAGCTTAGTTACAGGCTTATCAAGCCGCCTAGAAAAGCGTTATATTTCCCTCATAACAATTACGCAAAAAAGACGGGGTAAGCATGGCGCAGTGGGATCTTTTAATCACGGGAGCAAAAGTCTACGACGGGGAGGGGACACCGGGCAGGATTGAGGATGTTGCAGTCGCTAACGGTGTTGTTGCCGCGCGCGGTGTAAATCTCCCTGTTGCGGAGGCGACACAGTGTGTTAAAGCGGATGGTAAGTGGCTGATCCCCGGTATGCTTGATATCCATACTCATCTTGATTTAGAAGTCGAGGTGGCGCCGGCGCTTGACGAAGTCGTGCGTCACGGAACGACAACCGTTCTTGTAGGTAACTGTAGCTTAGGTACGTGCTTTGGTTCTCAGGAGACGAATGGCCAAGAGCCGATCGTAGATTGCTTCACCCGAGTAGAAAACATTCCAAAGAAAGTGCTCAGAAAGTGTGCCAAGGCGATGACCTGGGATAACCCCGAGGATTATTTGGCGCACTTTAGAAATCTAAATTTGGGTCCAAACATTGCGGCGTTTGTACCGCACTCAATGCTTCGTATTGAGGTGATGGGGTTGGATGCCAGTATTAGCCGGGCACCGACGGAGAATGAACTCCAAAAAATGGAGCAGATCCTGGAAGGCGCGATGCAGATGGGCTACCTGGGTTTAAGTACCGATGGGCTACCGTTCCACTATCTGTCGAATGATCCGCATACAGATAAGCGCATTCCCACGCAATTTGCTTCTTTCAGCGAGTTGCGTCGACTGTTAAAAGTGGTGCGAAAGTACGATCGAGTTTGGCAAACGACGCCGATTATCGAAAACCGCTTGAAAGCGCTGTTCTACTTCACGCTCACCAGCGGGCGGCTTTTTGGCAAGCCACTCAAAACCTCTGCATTGTCTGCTATGGAGATGACCGCTGCGCCCGGTTCATCAAAACTGTTCCTGGGCGTTGCTAAACTGTTGAACAGTAAGCTCATGGATGGGCGGTTGCACTTCCAAGCCTTGGGCACGAACTTCAGGGTTTGGTCCGATGGTATTGTCAGCCCGCTATTTGAAGAACTGACCTCCACTGCTGAACTCATCGCACTTGAGTACGACGATTACGAGGGCCGTCAGCGTTTGATGCACGACCCTGAGTGGGTTGAGCGCTTCCGAAAGGAGTGGCGCCACGGCCGCACGGGGGATGATTTCGCAAGCTGGAAGGCAGCAAGAGGGCTTCCTGATAGCCTGGTAATTCGAGAGCCAGAGAAGCTTATTTTTGACGGTGCCCCCTGCACGGATTGGGACGGAGAGAGCTTTGCGGATGTTATGGCCCGCGCTCAGAAGTTCAAAGCTGGCGATGATTCAGTAGCACGCTCCGACTCAGAGCGAGAGGCTTTTGAAAAAATAGCAGGTGAACTCCGGGACGACGCAGATTTTGCACTCCATATGCTGCGCACTTACGATAAAAGTTTCCGCTTCTACGCGGATGTCGCGAATGCGGGTAATCGTTCAACGCTCGATTTTTTACTGCACGAAAACACCTTGCCCGGATTCAATGACTCGGGAGCGCATATCACGAACATGGCATTCTTCGATAGCAATCTCATGTCCCTGAAATTGGCGAAGGAACAGGGCGACGACACAGTGGCGAAAGTGGTTAAGCGCTTGACTAAAGATCCAGCGGAAACCTTTGGTCTGGAGGCCGGCAGTCTCGCAATCGGTGCTCGTGCTGATTTGGTGTTGATTAACCCCGATGCACTCGACGGTTGGGAGCCAGATCAGACACGCGTATTGGTGCACCGTGAGATCTTTGAGCACGAGCAGATGGTTAATAGACCCGAGGGCATTGTCGATAGCGTTTACATTTCGGGTGAAATGGCGTGGGATGGCGCGAAAGGGGCAAGCGAAGCTCTGGGTAACAAACCGTTAGGCAGCTATCTCACCAGCGGTGGCGTTGCTTTGCCGAACGCTAAGGTTTCAGAAGCCGCGTAGCGCTGCGCTGCTGGCGCCTTAACTGGATTTGGCATCTATTTCTTAATGCGCGGGGCGGGTTGGAGTGTATGGCCCGCGTTTCCTTTCTTGTCGGAGAGTTTTCATGTCAACGCTGCTAAATCTTGAGCCAACCATGTCGATTGCGGCGGTCTTTGCTGTGCTGCACGTTGTCTTCACGCTTCGCGTCGGGGGTTACCGCTTCTCGAATAACATCAGTCTGGGTGATGGGGGAGACAAAGAGCTCCTGAATCGCATAAGAGGGCACGGTAACTTTATCGAGCAGGTCCCAATCGCTCTGGTTCTTCTTTTATTAAATGATCTCAACGGCCTGTCGGATACCGCAATGTATTCCTTGGGGGGTGTTTTACTGATCTCTCGCATTGTGCATTACTTAATGATCACGACGAGAAGCTTGCCAATGATGCTTCGGCCACTCTCGATGCTAGGTACCCTTGGCACCATATTGGTCAGCGCATTTTTATTAGTTTACTAAGGTATTTTTTCGGGATCATTTACCCGCAGCAATACCCCGTATTGCCAAGCCCTGTGCTAGACTTCGCCGCCACGGAGAGGTGGCCGAGTGGTCGAAGGCGCACGCCTGGAAAGTGTGTATACGGCAACGTATCGAGGGTTCGAATCCCTCCCTCTCCGCCACCTAAATAAAAGCGCCTCCCAAGTGGAGGCGTTTTTATTTAGGGTGTTCAGAAAAGGGATGAGAGCCGAAGGTTCTTTCAAATGCGACTCAGGGAGCATTTGACACCGAGCCGCGTTAGCTGCGAAGCCAGCACGGTCAAAACAGCGTCAAGGCTGTTTTGAGTAATCCCTCCCTCTCCGCTAAAAAAACATAAAGGAACTTACTGGGCCCTTTTGTGGTTTTGCTCGGGGTGTTCACTGAAGCAAAAAGCTCAGGTTTGATTGGATGCAACTAGCGAAGTCGTGGATAGGTTCGAGATAGGTCAGCTTTAGGTGGGTGCTGCCCTTGCAGGCTTACTTTTTTGAGCGCTCAATCCACTCCAGCGTGACGCCTGCCACTGCTCCTGCCGCAATCCATAGCGACTCACCCGTGACAACGAAACCAATTGCCCCCATATTGAAGCAAAAATAGATAACATGAAAAAGAATAGTGATTTATTAATAGACCC
>CAJXZI010000205.1 GCA_913063005.1 uncultured Halieaceae bacterium
TATTTGGTTGAGCGGCTGTGGATGAATCGGTTGAAGACAGCGCCGCAGTCGAGCTTGCTGTGAAGATCATTAGCACAACGCCAAGCGCTGCCGTTAATGCTCGACGCTGCTGTTCAGATTGCCAGTGTCGCCAAAGGACTCTGATCATTACGAGGCCCCTCATCTTCTCTCGAATGAGTTGAATGAACAGGTTCTTTATCTCACACCAACGAGTGATTTGAAACGCGATGAGGTTTAGGCGCTGATAGGGAGGCCTCGCCCTGAAATGACCGTGTCTCTGAGCGCCTCAGATTGCTGCTCGCTCTGGTTTCAGACTATTTCACGGGTCTTGCGGTGTTGTTCTGATGCCGTCGGCTTCAATAGTGATTTTGCGAGCTTTGTAGAGTGCACCCACCGCCTGCTTAAATATTTTTTTGCTCACACCAAACTCAGCGTAAATGGCGGGAGGCGGGCTTTTGTCATTGAGTGCGAGAAACCCCTCGTTCTCCCTCAATTTAGCTTCGATGGCGTCGATGATCGGTTGAATCTTTGACTCACTGAAACCGGGCCGATTGAGCGATAAGTCAATTTTTCCATCGTCACGAATGCGCTGAACAAAACCTACCGTCTTCTGGCCGCGTCGTACCCGTCGATAGAGCTCATTGCTATACAGGAGTCCCCAGAACTGATGATTGATGACAGCTTTGAAGCCAAGTTCAGTTTGCTCTGCGATGAGAAGGTCCACTTCTTGGCCGACTGTGAGCGCCGTGGAGGTGTCCTCAATCCAGCGGTCAATGCGTGTAGATCCTGTCGGTCGACCTTGATTGTCTAGGTAAACCTTCACCACTGCGTAAGCGCCCGCTCTGAGCGGATGCTGTTGCTCGCCAAAAGGAATGAAGAGGTCTTTACTGAGTCCCCAGTCTGCGAAGGCGCCCAGATGATTCACCTCGCAGATCTTCAGCCAGGCGACCTCTCCGATGGTGATTTCGGGATGCGCGTTCTCCGAGCCATTGTCGTTAATTGCGTTGTCTTTGATAGTAAGTACCTATTTAAGCACCAGTGCACTTCTGTTAAGCGCCAGTGTACTTTTGGGCTTGGTAAAGTGATGGAGTAAGGCCCAAACACTACTGTTGTCTTGGTTCCTAGCAACATGACAGAGATGGCTTGGGAGATAATGCTTCTAGCTCCCTCACCCAGTGGGAACCGACCGTTTGTTAAGGGTACGCGCTTTCAGCGATTAATTATCAAAAAATACGATGCACTTATTACCAATATTGCTCCGGGGCCACAGGAATCGATACAAGATTTTGTAGGAATTCTATGGGCGAGCCAGTAGTCTCAGGGTTCGCTGTTTCATACTGATAATAAGGAGATTGATATGGCCATTGGTGTCGTCGCAACACTGCCCGTTCAAGAAGGTAAAAACGAAGAATTCGAAGCGGCTTTTTTAGAGCTCGCTGCACAGGTAACTGCCAACGAGCCTGGTTGCAGGTTCTACACGCTTAACCGAAGCAAGTCTGACCCGCAGGTCTATAAGGTACTCGAGTCGTACACAGACGAGGACGCACTCAAAGCACACGGCCAAACCGAGTACTTTAAGGCTGCCAACGTCAAGTTGGGCCCACTGCTCGCAGGTCGTCCTGACATCGAATATCTCGACGGCGTCTCGTAAGCGGCCTTCGCTATTGGAGCGGCTCCTCAGCGAGCTGCTCTTGTTCAAGGTCTTGTTCAGAGCCTTTTTCAAGGGCTTTCTCAAAGCCCTGCGCTTTCCACTCCATCGCCATCCGCACACGACTCTCTACCGAGGGGTGCGTGTAAAACAGGAACTCCTGCAGCGCTGAGGGTCGTGGGTCGCGGTACTCGGCTGTTTTGACTAGCGCGGAGGCGAGTCCATCGGGCAATCCCACAGTTTCCAGCGAATAGCGATCAGCATCCGCCTCGTTCATGCGCGACAGCGTGTTGTTAAAGGGCTGGAATACCATCATCAGAATGCCGACAAGCAAAATCAAGACCGGCACGCTGGCAGGATTTTGAATATCCTCATCAGCGCCAAAGGCGCGCGCAACCGGCTTGAAAAGCCTGTCTGCGAGCAGGAAGGCAATGACCACTTGTGCGCTCAACAGAAATATCACCCACCAAATGTGTCCCGATACGTAGTGGCCAATCTCATGCCCGGTCACCGCTTTTACTTCGTCGAGGTTAGCTTCTTTCAATGCCACGTCGGAAATCGCAATTCTGGCGGAGGAACCGATACCAGAGACGTTGGCGGTAAAGTTGTTTGACTGGCGTGAGCCGTCGTACATAAAGACGCGCTCGGTAGGAATATTGGCTTCGATTGCTAACGCCTCGACGGCTTGCTTTACCTCACCCTCTGGCACCGGCGTGTACTCGTTAAACATCGGCTGAATGACAGCAGGTCCCAGCAACATCATCGTCGCCATAAGACTTGCAGTAATACCGCCAAACCATGCCCACCAGAGGCGGCCGGCTTTTTTGATAAGTACGTAAAACGTTGCGAGTAACAAGCCCATCAGCACGGCACTCAGTGCAAGACTCAAGCCCGATTGTCCGAGGAAGTCACCCAGCGGTTGATCAGTCATGTCGTATTGGGTCTGCCGATACCAGCTGGTGTAGATCGTCCAGGGTAGCTCGATGATGGCAGACAAAACGATAAAGGCCGCGCTGACTCTGAAGGCGCGGTTGAAGGCGCCTTTCCCCGCAAGCTTGTAAGACAATGACGTAAGGATGCCGCTACGGATGATCAGCCAGGTCGAAATAACGGTGACAAGGAGCGACCAAAGCATCAGCCATTGGTTGCCTGCCGTGTAGGCTGCCGCTTGAGCGAGCGCCTCCGAACCCAGCGAGTCGATGTAGGCGTTCGTTGCAACCTCTGCATTAAAACTCATGATGCTTTGTTCCTTTTTTTGTTATTGCTCTGGGTGACTTGAGCTCCAGTCAGCGTCACGTAAAAATACCGCGCGAGTATGTGTAAATCATCATGCGGTAAGCCTGAGCTAGCCATTGAATGCGTTGCATGGAGCTAAGGTGTGATCAAGCCATGATTCAGCCTGACGCGTATACCCCAGTGGTTAGCGATATCATCTTATAGAAGGGATCCTAGATGAAAGCCCTCGAGCTCAGAGTGGGTAAAACAGCGGCGAAGCGCCTCGAGACGGAGGGTTGGCATGCGGACCTTATTGACGGTCTCATTGGCGCCTCCGGTGGGCCAAAGTGGCTGATCTTGGGCCGCATGGATCGTGTACTGATATCGGACTTATTGGCGGAGCGAAGTAGACCCCTAGACGCAGTTGGTTCATCGATCGGGTCTTGGCGTCACGCAGCCATGGCGCAGCCTGACCCCGTTGAGGCTTACGACCGATTTGAGAAGGCTTACCTCACCCAAAAATACACGTCGAAAAAACCCACGGTCCCCGAGATTACCGAGGTGGCGCTGTGGCTGATGCGATCGCTTCTGGGAGAGTCGGGTGAACGCGACGTTGTGGAGCATCCTTGGCTTCGGTCACATATTGTGACGGCTCGTGGTAAAGGACTTAACGCTCGACAGCCCGGTAAACGACTGATTGCTGGTATGGGTGCCGCTGCTCTGGGAAATGCTCTCAGTCGGCGGACGCTTCCCGCTTCTTTTCAGCGCGTGGTTTTCGCACCACAAAAAGCGACACCGCTAACCCCGTTGCTTGACGGCTTTGGGACTGAATATGTCGACCTCAGTGAAGCCAACGTGTTCAATGCACTGATGGCAAGTGGCGCCATACCCTATGTTTTTGAGGGTGTATACGAAATAGAGGGTGCGGGCGAGGGCGCTTTTTGGGACGGCGGTATTATCGACTATCACTTCGATTTGCAGCGCCTGCCCAAGGGCGAGGTGTGGTTATATCCACACTTTAGTAGCCGCACGACAGTTGGTTGGTTTGATAAGTTTTTGCCCTGGCGGTCCGATCAGCAGGTGTCTGCCGATCAGTTAATTATGATTTGTCCGACCGATGAGTTTTTAGCCTCGCTTCCCTTTGGCAAGATTCCGGACCGTCGTGATTTTGGAAAGATTCCAGAGTCGGTTCGAGAGCCCTATTGGCAAACCTGCGTCGACGAATCTCAGCGTCTTGCAGACGAGTTCTCAGAACTTATTCATGGGTCCAACCCGCTTGCCGGCGCGATTAGGCTTTAGTCGTTGAAATTGCCGTGTCGCCCCGCGCCGCCACTGAAGCGTGCGGCGCCCGTAATCGCTTCAGTCGTTGCGACCTCATAGCCGCCAGAACCCTCTAGGATTAACGCTTCTAGTAAACATTTTAAAGTTTTATCATGTTAATTAGATTTAAATATTACATTTAGG
>CAJXZI010000206.1 GCA_913063005.1 uncultured Halieaceae bacterium
CGCCGCTGGATCTGTTATCAACAGACCCGTTGCACACCCACCTAAAAAAACCATTTCTTCCGCTAGTTCACCTAGCTGTTCAACGGCATGCATGAGTATTTCCACCATTACCCGTAGCGTACGTACACTCGTAAACACGAATGTAATCAACGACCATTTCCCCTGGGACCGCCGCTGGGTCAAGTTCAACACCCGGACCTATGCCGCCAACCGCTAGGTTGACCAACAAATGGAAATCTCTGTCAAAGGGAGCTCCCTCATTCGTCGCCAACTGATAACCGTCGGTGTTGTCCTTGAAGTAGTAACTGTAATAAACGTCCTTGCTGACGGTTCTTAAATGCTCACCGTCGACAAACCAACGCAAATAATCGCCAGACCACTCGAGCGAATATGTATGCCAATCGCTGGCATCGTTTACATCCGCGCCTTCAGAGGTGATCTGGTTGAGAGGCCATTCAAAGCCATAGTGGGCAGCCATGAAAACGCCTTGGTTTTCTGTGCCCGCGTTCACGACTTCCATGATGTCCACTTCTCCGCTAGCAGCCCAAACGCCGTAGGGAGAGTCGGTAGGAAGCATCCAGATGGCGGACCACATGCCGTCGCCAGGCGCCGCCTTGGCTCGGATCTCGACCCGTCCATATTGGAAGTCAAACTTGTTCTTCGACCGCATACGAGAAGATGTGTAACTGCTATTACCGACACTCTCTTCCCGCGCCTCGATCACCAGTGCGGATGTGCCATCCACTTCCTGGATCGACGCATTGTCAGCTTGGTAGTACTGGAGCTCGTAGTTGCCCCACCCTGGCAAGCCATTGTCGCTGCCATCGCCTAGCTGAAACGTCCAATTGCTCGAGTCGACGCTCGCGCCGTCGAATTCATCAGACCATACCAAACGCCACTCTTCCTCTTCTTCAAGGTAGAACGGCTCAGTCTCAGGTGACGACGCACCTCCCCCGCCACAGGCGTTCAGTAGTGCTGCCGCTAAGCCGATCCCAACAAGACGGCCATGACGATGCAAACGATCAAACATGAGTAACCCCAATTCAATGAATATTTAGTTAGTTTTAGCAGTCTGCTTTATCCCACAACGGCGGGACACGCTTAATACAAACGCGACGATTGGGACTTAGGGCGAGACAAGTGGGAAGAGGCTGTTTCCCCTATCCCATGAGGTCTTGAACTGCAGAACGATAGTTGCGGCTCACCTTCAAACTCACTTCATTGTCGAGATGAAGAAGACACTCTCCTTTGGGGATCGCATCTACAGACCGAACTTTGTTCAGATTAACGATGGTGGACCGATGAATCCGAACAAACTCACTCGATAGCTTTTTTTCTAGCTCTTTCATGGTTGACCGTAAAATGTACGTCTGATTCCCTGCGTGAACACACATGTAATCACCCGCCGCATCAATCCACTCAATGCTCTCTAACTCAACCAAATGGGTATGCGCACCATCTTTGATTGGAAGCCTGGTGGGGCGCTCTTGAACTTCACCCCCTAGCAGCTCAGCACCACCCTCTAGGCCTGCAATCGCCGCCACAGCGGCCTCTTTGCCGCTCTGTAACGCTACGGACAGCAGGCGATCCTTGGCTCTGGCGACAGCCTCCAAAACGCGCTCCCCCTCGAACGGCTTCAGCAAATAATCGACCGCATTAGCATCGAAAGCGCGAACCGCATACTCATCGTAAGCCGTGGCAAATACCACTGCGGGCATGACGTCATTCTGACAACGTTTGACGACATCGAGCCCATTTAGCCCAGGCATTTGGATATCTAGAAACATGAGATCGATGGGCTGCCTCTGAAGTTCGACCAAAGCTTCTCTGCCGCTTCGACAGCGCCCTGCGATTTGTATTCCCTCAACCGCAGTTAAAAGGTGTTCCATATATTCAAGCGCAAGTGGCTCATCATCCACTATGAGTACTTTCAAAACTTCATTCACGGTCGTCGCCCCCTCGTTGGCAAGTGTAGCGCAAGTTTCAATCCGCCAAGCTCCGAGGGGGCGGCGCTGAAGCTAAAAGTATCGCCATAAAGGTTCTCGAGGCGCTCTACCGTACTCCTCAGACCAAAACCTGGCGATTCAAATAACTCATCGAACTCCGCTTGCCTCTGGTCGTCATCGCCTGACCCACTGTCTTCAACACTCAAAGCTAGCTTTTGATCAGCCAGGCTTGCAGAAACTAAAATCTTGCCCCCGGATTCTGCCCTGCCAATCGCATGTTTAATGGCATTCTCCACCAACGGCTGCAACAGCAGGCTTGGAACCTGCTCTGGCATCGCCCTTGGATCAATAGACTGCTCAACAACCAAACGATCGGAAAATCGCACCTGCTCAATACGCAGATAAAGGTCGAGCGCTTCTATTTCATCACGCAGTGGTACCGTAATATTTTTATCTGACTCCAACGAAAAGCGCAGAAAGGTAGAGAGCTCCGCAATCATACTCTGCGCGTCTCGACTGCGCTGAGCACTCACTAGCGAAGCGATCGAATTGAGCGTATTGAATAAAAAGTGGGGGTTAAGTTGATACCGCAACAACTTCAACTGAGCCTCTCTAGCGGCAGACTCTGCAGACACTAATTTGAAGGCCTCCTGACGCCTGCCAGCCTCTAAGACGAGAAGTGACTCGCGTTCGCTTTGCAAAAGTTGGGCGTACTTGACGAGGTGATACAAGGCAACCCAGGCCAAAAACACAAAAAGTGAGGGAAATAGGAATCCACCGAAGTCATCCCACAGGTCAGTCTCATCGGCAATCACCATGAGCAACTGCAATCGCATGGCTGCCCATACCGTTGCCACTAGAAGTATCAGCGAGATTGCGATTGCCACGCGCGTCGCCGCACCCCAATTCCATGTCGCTTTGAATGCCTGTCGCAGGGGAATGCTGAGCAGAAAGCCAAGGATTGACTGAAGGATGTTGTGAGCAATATACGCAAACTGCAGCTGATTGTAAGGTAACGATAGGCTCACATAAGTGACCACAGACAAGCCGAGCCAACCGCCTGTATTCAACAGCCAAAACAGACGATCGGAATCGCTAACGGTTTGAGAGAAAAAGCGCGTGAATGCGCCAAAGCCCAAAGTCATCTAATTCACGCTTACCCTTGCACATGCTTCCTTTTTGTTGGCAAATCTCCGAAAGCATTCGTATGCGGCTTAGGGCAATGTGGTAACCACCGTTTTTGGATAGTCATGCCCGATTGATAAGCATAAAAGCAATAGCAGAGAGACAACACAGCCATTGGTTACACCTTCAAACCACCGGTATCGATATCCACAAACTTCCCACCGCTGACCACTAGCTCTCCAAGCAAAGGAGACACTCTGATGGAGTCATCACTCGCGGCCAATTCATTCATAACCTCCAACACCTTCTGAGCACCCAGCGTATCGGCGTAGTACATCAAGCCGCCCTTATCCAGAGGCCAGCCGTAGCCATTGAGCCAAACCACATCGATATCGGACGGTCGCTGGGCTTTGTTCTCTTCGAGAATGGCAAGCGCCTCGTTAATCATAGGAATCACGCACTGATCGATAATCGCGTCGTTCGACATAGACGCGTCCTCAGCGCCCGTAATCTCTCTGATAATGCCGGCAGTTACGTCAGACGGAATATTCTTTCGACTCTCGTCATAATCATAGTAGCCCGCCCCTGTTTTTTGGCCACGTCGGTCTAGCTCACACAGCGCATCACGTATCGGATTAGTCGTGGTAGCACCCTTCTTCCAACCGATATCGAGGCCCGCGAGATCAGACATCTGGAAGGGGCCCATTTTGAAGCCAAACTCGTTAAAAGCAGCATCGATATCCCATGGCATGATGCCTTTGTAGACAAGCGCGTTCGCTTGATACTGACGCGCAAATAGGATTCGGTTTCCAACAAAGCCCGGGCATACCCCCACGAGTGCAGCGACCTTACCGATGGTTCTTGCAAGATCGACCGAGGTAGCCACGACATCGTCGGCGGTTTTCTCTGCTCGCACGATTTCTAACAGGCGCATTACATTGGCAGGTGAGAAAAAGTGCAGACCAATAACGTCCTCTGGGCGGGAGGTCACTGACGCAATCTCGTCGATATTTAAAGCCGAGGTATTGGTTGCCAAGATAGCGCCGGGCTTTGCAATTTTATCGAGCTGACTAAAGACAGATTTCTTAATGTCCATGTCCTCAAACACAGCTTCGATAATGAGGTCGCAATCCGCCAATGCCGACAAGTCCAGCGACGGCGTGTAGCGATTCATACAAATCTCAACTTCCTCCTGGGGGAAACGTCCTCGATCGGCGCTACGCTGATAATTTTTTTGTATGACGCCAA
>CAJXZI010000207.1 GCA_913063005.1 uncultured Halieaceae bacterium
CCTACAATCGGTGTGGGCGAGGGCACGTGGCCATCAATGCGCACCACCCTCAAAGATATCGGAATTTCTGAATCGGATTTTATCCGCTCGTGTGATGCCTCGCTGAAGCAAGGGACATGGTTTAAGGACTGGATAAAGCCGGACGATACGCCCTATTACCACCCCTTCTCGCTCCCCGAGGGCTTTGATACCGTCAACCTTGCAGAGCACTGGCTCGCAGGGCTTGCTGGCAACCTTCCCTTTGCTGAAGCAGTAACACCACAAGTCAGAGTTTGTGATCAGGGTAAAGCCCCCAAACAAATCGGTATTCCAAACTACGCGTACACCGTGAACTACGGATACCACCTTGATGCGGGCAAATTTGCAGCGATCCTTACGGCCAACGCCACTGAAAAACTGGGGGTGAAACACGTACAAGCAGACGTGACATCAGTGAATTCAGATGACGAGGGTTACATCACGGGGGTAGTCACGCAACAAGCAGGTCAAATCGAAGGAGATCTCTTCATCGATTGCTCCGGCTTTCAGAGCCTGCTTCTGCGAGAGCATTTCGGTACCGAACGAGTCAATGTCGACCATGTGCTTTTCAACAACGCAGCTGTCGCTGTGCAAGCCCCCTACCCCGATGAAACGACTCCGATCGCCACGACCACCCACTCAACGGCTCAAGCAAACGGTTGGGTATGGGACATAGGGCTACAGCACCGCCGTGGTGTTGGACACGTATTCTCCAAAGACTACCAGACTTGGGATGAAACGCTGTTGGTGTTAGACCGCTACCTAAAAGCCACTGGCCGACCCCAGGGTATCGAGGATTTGACACCTCGACAGCTAAATTTTGATCCAGGCTACAGCAGCCAATTTTGGGTGAAGAACTGTGTTGGAATCGGGCTATCAGCGGGCTTTATTGAACCCCTGGAGGCCTCAGCACTGGTACTGGTAGAGCTCAGTGCAACTGCACTGGTGAATCAAATGCCCTTGAATCGAGATGATATGACCGTCATTGCACGTCGCTTCAATCGTGAATTTGAGGGGCGCTGGGCGCAGATTATCGACTTTTTAAAGCTCCACTACGTGCTGTCACAACGCGATGACTCGCCATACTGGGTAGATAACCGTGCGTCTTCATCGATACCAGAGACATTACAAGAAAACCTCCTCGTCTGGGCTAATCGGGCCCCGTGGCACCATGATGATATGCGCCGTGACGAGATGTTCCCGGCAGCCAGTTATCAGTACGTGCTGTACGGCATGGGGTTTCAATCGCGCCTTACATTTGATGACTTGAGATCAGGCAGTGAGCAACATTTGATGGCGACAAAGCTCTTTGCGGCGACTCGGGAAAAGGCGCATAAATACGGACAGTTTTTACCACCAACACGTTTTTTAATGGATCAACTGCGTAACCAAGACTTTGCGCAAATTTAGGTACGAAACATTGGGTAACATTCAGAAACTAAACAATGTTGAGCACGCTCAACTAAAAATTAAACAATCGCCTTGTGACGCGGACCACGTCATGTTCATTCCGGTTTATACCAGTGAGATGCGTGCGCTTCAAAGCAACTTCCCATTACTGATTTACAAATCACCGGGTGACGGCAGTTTTACACCCATCGCACTGTTTGGCTTTGAACAGGGCGAAAACCTGTTTATCGATGAAGACCGATGGAGCAGCCAATATATCCCTATGCTCATTCAGCGCGGTCCATTAATGATCGCAACAGAGGGAGAAACCGTTTCAGGAGAGCCATCCCGCGTTATCGCCATTGATATGGAGCACCCTAATGTATCCGATACGGATGGAGCGCCATTATTCTTGGAGTTTGGCGGTAACTCGCCCTACCTTGAGCGTCTCGCGACAATGCTTGAGGGAATTCATCAAGGCCACACACTAACCCCGCTGTTTATAGACTCGCTCAACCAACATAAGCTGATCACACCGATTTCATTAAAAATCACGCTAAAAAATGGTCAAGAGCATGCCCTTGAGGGCTTTTATGGCATCGATGACGAGAAATTACAGACGCTTAGCGAAGACGCAATAGCCGACCTGCATCGTCGCGGACATCTACTTCCCGCCTACATGATGGTGGCCTCCCAATCCCAATTGAAGCGTTTAATTGAATTAAAAAACGCGACGATTACGGACTAGGTTTTTAAGAGTGCTCGAGCGCGCAAAAGAGATACGAGAAGTGCAGATAAAACCCGGTTGCGTCCCACCGGGGGAGCTTCTGGTATCAGACACGCCTTGGATTGCACGTGGTTACGTCTCCAGCTGGCCAGTAGTCGAGGCCGCGCAGAACGGTGCTCAAAGCGCGCTTAGCTACTTAGCTAGGTTCTACAAAGGACGCCCTGTAAACGCTTTTTTGGCGGAGCCTGAGTCAAATGGCCGCTTTTTCTACAACGACGAGGTAACTGGATTTAATTTCGTGCAAGTCAGCACCCAATTGACCCAGGTCTTCGAAAAGCTTCTAGCCTTCTCTCAGAGCGATCAGAAACCGCCCTCGCTCTACGTCGGTAGCACGCAGACAAGCGCTTGGTTACCCGGCTTTAATGAAGTACATACCCTGCCCTTTGAACTTCCAAATCCAATGACCAGTCTATGGGTTGGAAATGAGTCCCGTGTTGCGGCTCACTTTGACTTCCCCCGCAATATCGCATGCTGCGTCATCGGTGAGCGTCGCTTCACAGTGTTTCCGCCAGAGCAGGTCGAAAATCTTTATGTGGGACCGTGGGACCTGACACCTGCAGGCCAGCCCATTAGCATGGTGGACTTCCACAATATTGATTACAAAAAATACCCCCGATTCCGACAGGCGGAAGACCACGCACAGACCACAATCCTGCAACCGGGTGACGTCATTTACCTACCTAACATGTGGTGGCATCAGGTGGAGTCGTTAAGCCCGATCAATGGACTGGTCAACTTTTGGTGGCAGGAAACGCCAGGAGTCTATGGATCCCCTACAGAAGCGTTGAAACATGCTTTTTTGAGCATACGTTCGCTACCATTACATCAGCGTCACGCGCTCAAAGCGATGTTTGATCACTACGTATTTGCTGAAACAACTGAGCACCTTGAGCACCTCCCAAAAGCAAGTTGGGGTCGGCTTGGAGAAGTTACGGACGCACTCGCACGGCAACTGCGAGCAGAGCTTACAAATTCATTAAAACGGTAGCCCACTGATGAGTCAGCGTACTGTAGAAAAGGTAGTTATTGCCGGCGGGGGCACCGCAGGCTGGATGGCAGCAGCGGCGCTTTCGCGCCTGGTCGGTAGAAAAATCAGCGTCACGTTGGTGGAATCGGAAGAGATTGGCACGGTTGGTGTCGGAGAAGCCACTATTCCAACAATCTTAACCATTAACCGTCTTCTTCAAATTCCAGAACCCGATTTCATCAAACTAACGAGCGGCACCTTCAAGTTAGGAATCCGATTCGAAAACTGGCGGAAGCAGGGTGAGGACTATATCCACTCCTTTGGTGATACCGGAAAGGGAAGCTGGGCTGCGGGCTTTCACCACTTCTGGCTCCGGGCAAAAGAAATGGGGCTCGCTGAAGACTACGGAGAGTACTGCACCGAACTAAAGGCGGCGGAGGCCGAGCGATTTGCCATCACCAGCCAGAATAAACTGAATTACGCCTATCACCTCGATGCGAGCAAGTACGGCATGTATCTCAGAAAGCTCGCCGAGTCTTCAGGTGCCAAACGCATAGAAGGAAAAATACAACGCGTTGAAACCTCATTAGAAGACGGATTTATTGAGGCACTTCATCTTGAAGACGGTCAACGCATTGATGGCGATCTCTTCATAGACTGCACGGGAGATGGCTTTTTGAGGATCTAGGGTTTCTTGAGTTAAGGCGTGGGCACTCACCATACTAATGAGAAAGGCAAGTCCACTTAAAATTTGGTGTCTCATAGATTTTCCTTTTTGATATTTAATAGTTTTAGCTGTCCTTCTTCCATTTTGAAAATCAGGTGGTAGCGCAGATCTGTTTCTTCGATTTCTACTTCTTCGCCTTTGGGATAATAGATCTTTTGGGTCCCCTCCAAGATAAAGATCTTTTTAGCTGGATCTGAAAAATACCTTTTTGTTTCAAAGGAAAAGGAGCTTTGAGCTTGTTCCAATTGTAAAAACTCTTCTTCGAGCATTTTTTGGAGCGCTCTTTTTTTGGAAGGGTGGGCATAGCTAAGTACTTCTTCCATCTTAAGCGGCGCTGAAATGACGTCTTTGGAAAAAAGGAGGCTCGAAAGATAAAGCCCAAATGTTTCC
>CAJXZI010000208.1 GCA_913063005.1 uncultured Halieaceae bacterium
TGGAGTTAAACTAGGCATCATGTCTTTTTTTGTAAAAGCCTGTGTTCAGGTTTTCAAGGAGTTACCTGAAATAGAGTCAGAAATTTTTGAAGTTAAAATAATCTATAAGAATTATTTTGATAGTGGCGTTGCAATCGGTTCAGAAAAGGGCCTCGTGGTCCCTATCATTCGCAATGCAGAAAATTTATCGAATGCTGAAATTGAAAAAGAAATTATTAATTTAGCTACTAAAGCAAACTCTAACAAGTTAGCTATGAAAGATTTATCAGGAGGGACCTTCTCTATTACTAATGGAGGTGTTTATGGATCTATGATGAGCACCCCAATTATTAATCCTCCTCACCAATAAGCACGTTGTAATCATGAGACGCGACCGATACTTTCCGGCACGCTACTTGAGCAGTGCCTACCATTTATTGAGCAACTTATTACACTCATTCTTAGTATAAGGCTGTTCAGGAGTTTCTAGGGAAGGTGCGATCAAGTCCGCTTTCTTCCCTCATCTCAGTGTGAACTGGCTGAAACGACCAATAATCAGGCCGAACTGCCCTATATTCCTGGCCTAAATCCCAAACTCTGGCGATTTAGACGGATTAATCCTGTTATTAGACACGCGCGAGCTGACTCACGCGCACAATATTGGCCAGCGCAAACAACATCGCGAGCTTGGAGTCGTTCTGCAACAGACCACGATAATGAGCTTTCACGAATCCGAACTGGCACTTGATGATTCGGAACGGATGTTCCACCTTCGCCCGCACACTCGCTTTCAAGTATTCAGTCTGGATCGGTACCTTGTTCTTCCGGGGATGCTTCTTAAGCGCCCTGATCTTTCCGGGGCGCTCGGCGATGTGCCAATCAGCTGTAACTGATTTGAGTTCTTCTCGCACAAAGGATTATTTCTTTAAACATACAGCAATTGAGTTAGCCATCCCTTTGATCAGTTGTCCGTAGAGATCCGGTCCGGTGCTCAGGGTTGAACCCAGGGGGTCTATGACACCTTGTTTGGCATCCTCCTCACCAAGAACTGTCTGAACTAGTCCTGAGTTGAACTGAGGTTCGGCAAGTACACAGTCTATGCCTTCATCGCGAATACGATCTTGAATCTCGGCGATTCTTGCGGGGCTCGGATCAGAAGCGTCGCCAATCGAGATTGCGCCAGTTGCTGAAATACCATACTCGTTTTCGAAGTATTGATAGGCGTCGTGGAAAACCAAGAAACTCCCTTCTGAGACTGGCTCAAGAGACTTTGCGACTTCTTGATCGAGCATTTCTAGATCTGCAATGGAGGTCTCCGCATTTGCAAAATAGGTTCCTGCATTGTCTGGGTCTATCGCGGATAGCTTAGCTGCGATGAGGTTCAGCCAAGCCCCTGCATTTGAGGTAGATAACCATGCATGGGGATCATATTCTCCATGCTCGTGGCCATGATGGTCAGCATGACCCGACTTATCGTGTTCTTCGTGCGCGTCGTGCACATGCTTGTCGTAGTCGCCATGATCATCCTTGTCACCGTGTTCTCCATCATGGTCATGCGCTTCAAATAGAGCGCCCTCACGAAACGCTAGTAATCTCGTTTCAGGCTGCTCAAGGAGTTCTATGACCGTTGCCTCAGAGGCAAGTGTCTCAATCGATTTTTCTAGCCAGGGTGTGAGATCATGTCCGATCCAAAAAACAGCATCTGCATCCTGAAGGGCAGAGGCTTCAGATGGCCTCAAATTGTATTCGTGGGGTGATGCTTCAGCAGGAATGATCAGCTGCGGTGAGCCGACACCTTTCATAACCTGAGCTACCAATGAGTGTAGAGGCGCTATATCGGCAACGACAGATGGCGGGGAAGCACTAGCAACTGAAGATAAACCTATGAGTGGCGCAATTAGCACGATCGAACGGAGCGTTATGGACATGATGTCGCCTTTGTGATGTTATAACAATACGTCAAGAATAAATTAGTTTCATTAACGTGGCAAGGCATATAGCTATGGCGGCAAAAAACTCGTTGGAGCACAGTTTTAACAAGCACGATCATTCGCAGTGTGTCGATCAGGTTATGGATGCTGCTGACAGTTACTGCGCTGCTAACGGACTCAGATTCACTCCTGTTAGACGTAAGGTGCTAGAGCTTTTGCTCGAGGAACACCGTGCCTTGGGTGCCTATAAGATTATGGAGCTTCTGGGAGATGCGGGTTTTGGTACTCAGCCCCCGGTTGCCTACCGAGCACTCGATTTTCTAGTCGAACATGGATTTGCCCATAAGATTGAGCGATTGAATGCGTTCGTGGCCTGCGTCCATCCCGGTGAAAAATACTCGCCGATCTTTATGATTTGCCGCAGTTGTCAATCCGTAGCGGAGGTACATGCATCCCTCGAATCGGGAATCCTCGGTGAAGCAGCTCGAGCGAACAACTTCCTCATTGATAAAGTCACTATAGAGGCGGAAGGTATCTGCCCGTCTTGTAAAGATAGAGCTGAATGATGAGTCTGGTAAAAGTGCAGGGGCTCACACTGGGCTACGGTGGCAAGATTGTGCTTAGAGATGTGACGCTCGCGATAGATTCAGGTGAAATAGTCACAATTGTTGGCCCCAATGGATCCGGTAAAACGAGCCTGCTCAAAGCAATCATTGGTGCACTTCAGCCTATCAGTGGAAAGATGCATTACAAACCCCGGCTAAAGTTAGGGTACGTTCCTCAAAAATTACATATTGGCCCGACCCTTCCAATTACTGTTCTAGGTTTCATGAGACTGACTGATTCGGTGAGTAAGAAAGAGTGTTCGGCTGCACTCGACAAGGCAGGTGTTCCAGATCTTCTCAACCGACAGATGTCCCAGCTATCTGGCGGTCAGTTTCAGCGGGTACTGTTAGCTCGAGCACTCATCGGCGATCCCGAGCTTTTGCTTCTTGACGAGGCCACTCAAGGACTTGATCAATCAGGATCGGCCTCTTTCTATCGGCAAATCGAAGAAGTTAGGGCGTCGACCGGTTGTGCGGTTTTAATGATCAGTCATGAGCTACATGTCGTCATGAGCGCGTCAGATCGGGTGATTTGTGTGAATGGTCACATCTGTTGTGAAGGATCTCCTTCGATTGTTGCTTCAGCGCCGGAGTACAAAGCTCTTTTCGGATCAGGCACCGAGGGAGCACTGGCACTCTATCGACATGAACATAATCATCAGCACGACTGTCTCGATCCGATGCATTCCCCTGTTAGTGACAATCGGAGTGACTCCTAGTGCTCGATGATTTTATGATTCGTGCCACCCTCGCAGGAGTAGGGGTCGCTCTCGCAGCTGCACCACTTGGTTGTTTTGTGGTGTGGCGACGTATGGCCTATTTTGGCGACGCAACAGCGCATGCAGCTATGCTGGGTGTTGCAATAGCTTTGGCTCTGGAGCTTTCTATCTTCGTCGGCGCTATGTCCATCGCACTTTTGATGGCTGTGACGGTCAGTTTTCTCGCCGGTAAAAACTATGCCATGGATACCTTACTGGGTGTTTTGGCCCACTCTGCACTTGCATTTGGTTTGGTCGCGGCTTCCTTTCTAACGGGTATGCGAATAGACCTGATGGCCTATCTTTTTGGTGACTTACTCGCCGTTTCGCACTCTGATCTGGCTGTCATTTGGTTGGGCGTATTGGCTGTCATTGTTATGACTGTCTGGCGCTGGTCACCGCTTCTGATCTCCACATTGAATGCTGAGCTTGCGTACGCGAGTGGAATCAACCCAAAACGAGAGCAGCTCTTCCTGACGGTAAGCCTGGCAATCACAGTTGCTGTCGCTATAAAGGTGGTGGGTATTCTTTTGATTGCTGCCTTGTTGATTATTCCAGCAGCCGCAGCACGAAATCTTGCATGGTCGCCAAGTTCGATGGCGCTAATAGCCGCTGTTATTGGGGCATTCTCAGCTAGCGCAGGGCTGGGTGGTGCTTATCTGTTGGATACGCCAGCAGGTCCCTCGATTGTGTGCGTAGCAGCACTGATCTTTGCGGTTTTAATCACTGTAAAACGACCGACATAGAATATTCTCAAAAGGAGCCTGATTGATTGAACTCGTCTACAGATAAGATTTCGGCGGTACCAACAAATATCGTTACCGGGTTTTTGGAGGTGGGTAAGACCACTACCCTACTCATTTTATGCCAGATATAGCGGGCTTTTTAAAGAAGAAGTATTAATGAAATCAACGCAAGATCTGTCTAAACACACACCTATGATGCAGCAGTATCTGCGCATCAAAGCCGATCACCCAGATCGCTTGGTGTTTTA
>CAJXZI010000209.1 GCA_913063005.1 uncultured Halieaceae bacterium
GCTTTGTCCGTTGTATCCATAGGCGGCTGTTCCTCAAAGGCGCTCGAATTAGAAATATTTACTAATAATATATCTAAAAAAAGGATTCTTTCCTTATTTTTTGGTTATAAGAACATTACAAAGGAATTTTATCCTAGCATCGTCGCCTCAGTTTGAGGTGGAAAAGGTATGGATTTCCTTCCAATATTCGTGGCCGCAAAAAATCGCAAGATCCTTGTGGTTGGGCAGGGTCAAATGGCTGATGCGAAATGCCGCGGGGTCCTGAAGACTACCGCTCAAGTGACGGTCTTCGCTGATACACCCAGCGCTGAGGCATTGGCCTGGGCCGAGCAGGGTCTCATCGATTTGCGCCCTGGGTTGCCCATTGCGAAGGATTTTGAGGCCGTAACACTGTTTTATGCCGCACACGCGGACGACGCTGTAAACGATGAGCTTGCTGAGATGGCACGCTCCTCGGGCGCTATCGTTAACGTCCTTGACCGGACAGACGCTTGTGATTTCATCACTCCCGCTATTGTCGATCGTGATCCCGTTGTTGTTGCTATTGGTACGGAGGGTTCTGCCCCAGTGCTTGCACGTCAGATAAAAGCAGACGTCGAGGCAATGTTGCCCGCAGAATTGGGGCGCTTTGCGCGACTAGCAAACGCTTTTCGCTCAAAAGCGAGAGTACTGCCTGAGGGGTTACCACGGCGCAATTTTTGGAGAGCGTTTTTCAAGCCAGAGCGCATTGAAGCGGCTGGCAGCGATGAAGCCATCAATAAAAGCCTCGAAGCACTGCTTTCGCAACACCTAGCGGCAGTACCGGAGGCTGGGTCAGTAGCATTCGTTGGCGCGGGCCCGGGGGATCCCGAACTGCTTACCTTAAAGGCACGTCGTCATATTCACGAGGCCGAGGTCATTATCTATGACCGGCTTGTCGGTAAGGGCGTCCTCGAGCTCGCAAGGCGCGAAGCTAAGTTTATCGACGTTGGTAAAAAAGGCTTCGGCGCTCAAGTAACGCAAGACAAAATCAATCAATATCTAGTTTGTGAAGCACAAGCGGGTCGGAAAGTGGTCCGTTTAAAAGGTGGCGATCCTTCGGTCTTTGGGCGTTTGGATGAGGAACTCTCAGCGCTTGCGCAGGCGGGTATCGAAAGCACGGTCGTCCCCGGAATTACCTCAGCTGCCGCGGGTGCAGCCAGCCTCAAACAATCGCTCACTCGGCGAGATCGAAATTCCAGCATTACCTTTATGACGGCACACGATGCCAAAGGTTATGCCGAGCACGACTGGCGACAGTTGGTTCGGTCCGGTCAGGCGCTCGCTATCTACATGGGGCGTAAGTCCGCGGCCTTCCTTCAGGGACGCTTGCTGATGGCAGGTGCAGATACGGACCTTGTCATTACTTGCATTGAGAACATTTCTCGACCAGAGGAGCGCAGATTTACATCGACGCTTTCAGAGTTTGCCCAACGTTTGGATGGGGATAACTGGAATGGTCCTCTCATCATCTATGTGGGCATAGGAAATGAGCAGATTGCAAAGACTGCAAGCACACCCACCCTACAGGAGATCTCTCATGGCACGTATTAAAGCGCCTGTTGTTATCACGGCTAACGATCTGTTATCGGGCGAGGTCGTTTATCTCGACGCTTCACATCGATGGTCTGCAGAGCTAAGTGCGGCAAAAGTCTTTGCGGCTATTGATAAAGCTGAGTCTGAGTTATCTGCGGCCTTTAACGAGGCAGAGGTTGTGGGTGCGTATCTCGCGGAAGTAATAGAGGGTGCTCTTGTTACGCCGAAACATTATCGCGAGGGCTTTCGTCATAAGGGTCCCAGTAACTATTTCCACGGCAAGCAGACCGTTCAGGGCGCTGAGGTCGCACCTTAATGTACAGCTATCAAGAATTTGACCGTACGTTCGTTCGCGAGCGCGTAGGGCAATACCGCGATCAAGTGAAGCGTCGCCTTGAAGGCGCGCTTACAGAGGATGAGTTCAAGCCGCTTCGACTGATGAACGGTGTGTATCTTCAGCTACATGCCTACATGCTACGGATTGCTATTCCTTACGGTACGCTCTCCAGTCGGCAAATGCGCCAGCTAGCCTTTATCGCCGACAAGTGGGACAAGGGCTACGGACACTTCACGACTCGACAGAATATTCAGTTCAACTGGCCACGCTTGATCGACACTCCTGACATTTTGGATGCGCTGGCCGATGTTGATATGCATGCAATTCAAACGAGTGGAAACACCATCCGAAATGTAACAACCGATCAGTTTGCAGGTGCGGCTATCGATGAGATTGCCGACCCCAGACCTTATGCAGAGTTGATTAGGCAGTGGTCGACTGATCATCCTGAATTTCAGTTTCTACCCCGAAAGTTCAAGATCGCCATCACCGGCGCTGTGGAAGACAGGGCGGTCATCCGCGCACACGATATTGGACTGCAGTTAGTTGAGCACGAGGGTCGTATCGCCTTTAAAGTGTTCGTCGGCGGCGGACTCGGTAGAACACCGGTTATTGGACAGGAACTTATGGATCGGCTGCCCGCTGAGGACCTTCTTCCTTACTTAGAAGCTGTTCTGTCGGTGTATAACCTCGCGGGTCGTCGCGACAACAAATACAAAGCGCGAATAAAAATTACGGTTGGCGCCATGGGTATTGATGTTTTCCGTGCCAAGGTAGACGAGGCATTTCAGCGGCTTCGCAAGGTGTTCAACGGACAGGATCTTGCGATTCTGGGTGACATTCAGAAGGGATTTGAGGCGCCAGAGTTTGTTGAGAAATCACAGGATGCGTACTTCGACGCTCTCGACAACGATAGCGGATTTCGAGAGTGGGTAGAGCGAAACGTATCGGCACACAAGCACCCGAGCTATGCGAGTGTGACCATCAGCCTCAAGGGTCAGGGTGATACGCCTGGTGATGCAAGCTCAGAACAGATGCGCGCGATTGCGGACCTTGCCGAAAGAGTTGCGCACGACGAGTTGCGCATAAGCCACGAGCAGAACATCGTCTTACCTCACGTCGCTCAAGCTGACCTGCCAGGGATTTATAAAACGCTTCAAGCGATCGGTCTTGCCACAGCAAACATAGGGCTTATATCCGATATTATCGCCTGTCCGGGCATGGATTACTGCGCCTTGGCAACAGCGCGGTCGATCCCCATAGCACAGGATATTGCGCTTCGTTACGCAGACCGCGAAGCCGAGATAGGGCATATGCAGATTAAGATCTCAGGGTGTATCAACGCGTGTGGGCACCATCATGTTGGTCATGTGGGAATCCTGGGTCTTGATAAAGCCGGTGTTGAGAATTACCAAATTACAGTCGGCGGCAGCGCTGGGAACGACGCAGCCATCGGCGAAAAGATGGGGCGAGGCTTCAGTGTTGATGAGCTTATGCCCGCACTCGACCGTTTGATCGAAGCTTATCTCTCGCTTCGTTTGAACAAAGATGAGACCTTTTTAGCTGCTGTAAAACGTCTCGGAACAATACCGTTTCAGGAGGCGCTTTATGTCGTCGATCAGGCAGCCTAGTCAGGTCGAGTTGACACGTCTTCACTCCATTGCGAGCCGCTTGGGGGCCGCATGGGACGGTCTTTCTACGCAACAAGTCCTCAAGAGAGTTTTGTCGGGAGACGCCTTCGTAAAGAATCCTGTACTCGTATCTAGCTTTGGCGCAGATAGCTCGGTGCTTTTACATATGGTGAGCCTCATCAAACCCAACGCGCCGGTGGTGTTCCTCGATACAGGTTTTCATTTCCCCGAGACGCTCGCCTATCGCAGTCAGCTGGTGGAGGCACTGGGCCTGAGAAATGTTCGCACCGCATCGGTGGATCCGATTGCAGAAAAGAGATTAGACACAAACCGCCGATTGCACCTCAACGACTCTGATAGCTGCTGCCATCTGCGAAAGGTGTCGGTTCTCGATCGACATCTTCGAATGAATGATGCGTGGATATCTGGGCAGCGCCGATCTCAGTCATCGACACGATCATCGGTTGCCCTCGTGGAGGTAGATGACGCACGCGGCAAACTAAAACTTAATCCACTCGCCAACTGGTCGGACAGTGACGTCGCGGCTTACAAAGCTGAGCATGCGCTACCAGAGCATCCTTTGGTATCCAAAGGTTATCCCTCGATCGGTTGTCATCCGTGCACGACCGCTGTTAAGAAAGGTGAGGACATGAGGGCAGGGCCTTGGCGTGGTCAACAGAAGCTAGAGTGTGGCCTTCATAACCGGCCAAACATCAT
>CAJXZI010000210.1 GCA_913063005.1 uncultured Halieaceae bacterium
GCGGTGAGCTCAATTTGTCGCTCGAATTCGTGTTTCACTTAGGCATCAAATAGAGGGTGTACCGATGTTGCCGATTAGAGCGACACGAGCCCCATCGACAACCCGCGTTGTCACACCAGTTATCACTCATACATCGGAGTTCGGGATGGATAAGCCCACGTTTAAAGAGGAATCTCTCAACTATCACATTGAGGGAAAGCCCGGGAAGCTAGAGGTCAGAGCAACCACACCTCTTGAAACACAAGCCGATCTTTCAATGGCCTATTCGCCGGGCGTTGCACACGCCTGCGAGTACATTGTCGAAGATCCATTAAACGCTTCTAAGGTAACCGCCCGCGGCAACTTGGTAGCGGTTATCAGTAACGGCACCGCTGTACTGGGGCTCGGTGCTATCGGCGCACTCGCGTCGAAGCCCGTGATGGAAGGCAAGGCGGTGTTGATGAAGAAATTCTCAGACATCGACACTTTTGACTTAGAAATTGACGAGACCGATCCTGAGAAGTTAGTAAACATTATCGCAGCACTCGAACCGACTTTCGGCGGGATCGTACTCGAGGACATCAAAGCGCCCGAGTGCTTCTACGTAGAACGACAACTGCGTGAGCGAATGAACATTCCCGTCTTCCACGATGATCAGCACGGCACAGCTGTAGTATCGACGGCCGCTGTGATCTCGTGGCTCAAGCTCACCGGCAAGAAGATGGAAGAGGTCAAACTCGTAATTTCGGGTGCGGGCTCGGCGAGTATGTCCTGCGCTGATCTCATCGTAAGCCTCGGCTTGAAGCGTGAGAACGTCTTCATGTGTGACAGTAAAGGCCTCATTTACGAGGGTCGCCAAGAGGGCATGAACGAATTCAAGGCTCGCTACGCGCGCAAAACCGATAAGCGAACCTTGGCCGAAGCTATGGAAGGTGCGGATATCTTCTTCGGTCTATCAACCGGTGACTGTGTGACCCAAGACATGGTCAAGCAAATGGCGCCGAATCCGCTCATCCTCGCGATGGCGAACCCCAACCCAGAGATTCACCCTGACCTTGCACGCGAGGCGCGACCAGACGCCATCATCGGTACAGGTCGATCAGACTTCCCGAACCAGGTAAACAACGTACTCTGCTTCCCCTTCTTGTTCCGTGGTGCACTCGACTGCGGCGCAACCACGATCAATGACGAAATGAAAATCGCCTGTGCCTACGGCCTTGTCGATCTTGCACAGCAAGAGGCCTCGGAAGAAGTCGCACTGGCCTACGACGGTCAGTCGCTGAAGTTTGGCCCCGACTACATCATTCCAAAGCCTTTTGATCCTAGGCTCTTCGAACGTGTCCCGGTTGCGGTAGTTGAGGCTGCAATGAAGACCGGGGTTGCTAGTCGACCTATCGATGATATGGATGCGTATCGCCGCACGCTGAGTAAGCACGTCAACCGCTCAGGTATGTTTATGCAGCCTGTTATTAACGCAGCCGCGAACAGTGGACTCAAGCTGGTCTACTCGGATGCAGAGAATGAAACTGTGATTCGGGCGGTGCAAACCGTCGTTGACGAGGCAATCGCGCGACCTATTTTGGTGGGTCGCCCCGATCGATTAAATGAAATCATTGAGGAACTCGGGCTACGTATTCGTCTAGGCGAAGATGTTGACGTTATCAATCCGCGCAAATATGGCAAATACGAAGAATACTCACGCGACTATCACCAAATCGCTGGCCGCAGCGGTGTCTCGGTTGAGCGTAGTAGCGTGCTCCTGCGAACTGACAGCACGGTTATCGCCGCCATGGCACTTCGTAACGGTGATGCAGACGGCATGATCTGCGGTAAGGTCGGACGATTTACTGACCACTTCCAGACACTTCGCTCAGTGATCGGTACACAGGCAACCGATGTTCGCGCATCAACCCTCACCACCTTGCTTTTTGACGATGGCCCTCTATTCCTGACGGACTGCTTTATTGATCTGGATCCAACGGTCGAACAAATCGTTTCAAAGACGCTGCTGGGTATTGAACAGGTCCGCCAGTTTGGCATCACGCCTCGAGTGGCACTCTTATCGCACTCAAACTTTGGTTCTTCGAATGCGCCGTCTGCACGCAAAATGCGTCAGGCAAGCGAAATTCTGCGTGAGCGACTTCCGGATGTAGAAATTGACGGTGAGATGCACTCACTCACCGCGCTCGACTCGGCATACCGTCAAACCATCTTTGACGACAGCCAGCTGCAAGGTAAGGCCAACCTACTCGTTTTCCCTGGACTCGATGCGGCCAATATCGCGTTAGGACTGCTGCGTCAGAAAGCAAACGGCCTACTTATTGGACCTTACATGTCCGGGCTTAAACGCCCCGCACACATCATGGTGAACTCGGCGACACCACGGGCCATCTTCAACGTGAGTGCACTCGCGGCGGCAGAAATTCTCGGCAAGCAGAGCTAGCGTTAAAAAAATGTATGGGTGAAAACTTCCTCTGCTGACCGTGAGCGGCGGAGGGAGGCTTTGTTGGGTTGATCACTTCTGCCGACGCTTCTCTTCTACCGGCTCTTCTTTTTTCGGGCTCTTGCCTCCTGCCGGTTACTCTATACTGCAGACTCTTTTGTTCTGTCCGTTCTTCTGTTCTGCCGGCTCTTCTTTTCTAAGACCGGCTCTTCTTTTCTACGGATAGTGCCGACCTTCCCGTACCGAGTCACACAACCTCAGAGCGCTTTAAGCCCTAGACGGCGCTATACATTTTTTTAACCCGAGGCACCATGGCAGCCCGCTCCTTCCGTGAATAGGCTTAAAAAACCACTCTTTGGGGCCTTAAACTTCATCCAAATCTGACTCGCACTCGTCAACAATAAAGCTTTGTGTCCGATCGCGATCGAAGAGCTGCTCTTCGTCGTCCGATAATTCGGCTTGTGCCGCCTCCGTTGTCATATCGCCCATCGCGGACTCCATGGCATGGTAGTTTTCGAACCAGACCTCCATCATCACGTCGAATTCAGGATCATCTGCGCCATCGCCTGCGAGTATTGGGTAGCGACGGACATACCGTAATGCGTGAGGCGCCAAGTACTTTTCGCCGAGTTTGCGGTGGTGATTTTCGTAGTAATCGCGAAACTCATCCTTGCTCAACCCGGGCTTTTTGAACAGCAACGTCACCACTTTGATCATGATCCTCGCTCCCCCTATAACCAGCTAGCCCAGCGGCTCGTTGACCGCCTACTCTGGCCCTAATATTCGATTGCGCTTCCAATCGACCATACGTTTCTAAACATTGATTACTGTTTTGCCGAGGCCAACCCTGCCCTAGATAAGACCAGACCTTATTTCATGGACTGAGACACCAAATGATCAGCACCCTCGATTTTGCCAAACTGCTCTGCGCGCTCGCTGAACATATTCTCAGGGCTTACCGATTCATGACGTGCTGTTTCATCATCAGGATCAGAATAAAACCCCAGCACGTAACCCCCTTTCGAATAACCAATCAGGGCCCGCAGTTCAGGACTCAGCCGGCTTGCGTGATGCGGTGGACAGGAGAGGTATTGATTTTCTTCTTGGCGGAGCCAGCTAAGTGCATAGTGCATGAAGACACCCGTACGAACCTCATCGCTCGTCGAATTCGCGCCACCACCGTGAAGCACCGTGCCGTTATAGCAAAGCACTGAACCGGGACTCATTTCCGCATAAGCGATCTCTTTAGACTCAGGCTGACGGGTCTTATCCCAAAGATGTGAGCCAGGTACGACCTGCGTCGCGCCGTTTGCCTTTGTAAACGGCGTGACTGCCCAAATCGTACTGAAAAGAGGCTCTACCTTGCGGGGCAAATAGCCACCCCAAATACCACGATCTCGATGCAAGATCTGCGCACTCTCGCCGGGAGCGATGGCGACGGCAGAGGTAAAGTGCAGCTGAATATCATCGCAGTGCTGATTCAAATATTGCCGCGCAGATGCCAGCATCAACGGGTTCAGCGCGACATCGCCGCACGCCTCTGAACGCGCAACCAAAGCACCGATGCGCTGCGTTTTAAAGCCCGTAAACTCGTCACGACAATAGACTTCTTTTTCGAGATAGGGGGCAAGCTCATGATTCAGACGATCGATTTCCGCCACGCTTAACACGTCATCCAGAATGACTGCGCCATCACGCTCGATAATTGCGACGATATCGTCAGTACTGGCTGAACTCGGAAGATGCTCGATGGTCGCCATGGTCACTACCTCTCGCTTTTGTTTCTTATT
>CAJXZI010000211.1 GCA_913063005.1 uncultured Halieaceae bacterium
CTAGAGCTTTTCCTAAGATTAGACCGTCAGGTTTAATTCCCTCATGTTCATATGCAAACATCTTACCGGTTCTTCCTAAACCTGATTGAATTTCATCCAAAATGAGTAATATATTATTTTCATCACATAAATCTCTAAGCTGCCTAAGCCAGCCATCTTGTGGAGTAATAATTCCACCCTCACCTTGAATAGGCTCTACAAGAACAGCACAAGTTTTATGATTAATGGCCTTCTTTATAGATTGAATAGATTTTTCGCATATTTTTGAACATTCACAGTTTGTATTGCAATAATCAGCTTGAACAAAACCATCAGCAAAAGGGCCAAACCCTTTTTTATAATCTGCTTCTGATGAGAAACCTACTATAGTTGTGGTTCTTCCATGAAAGTTACCATCTGCAACAATTATTTCAGCAGAATTTTCTTCTATACCTTTTGTAAAATAACCCCATCTTCTTGCAGCTTTGATAGCCGTTTCAACTGCTTCAGCACCAGTATTCATAGGCAAAATAGATTCAAATCCACTTAACTTTGAAAGTTTTTCAATATACTCCCCGAAAGGTTCTGTGTAAAAGGCTCTGGAGCTAATTGCTAACTTTTCTGCTTGACCAATCAATACTTTAACAAGTTCTGGATGAGAGTGACCATGACTAACAGCAGAATAAGCTGACATCATATCCAGATATTTATTGCCATCGACATCCCACAAATAAACGCCCTCACCTTTTTCTAAAACAATTGGTAGGGGTGAATAATTCTTTGCTCCATACAAAGCTTCTTTATTTATTAAATTGTTTTGTAAATTACTTACCATAATAGTATTCTACTCCCATTAGGATTAATGAGGGGAGCATTATGAAAAATCAATCATCAAATCATCTATTTATGATTGAGCCAGAAGTTTTTTATTCAAATGAGCAAACTGCTGATTCAAATCACTATCAAAAAGATCATGATGCTGAATTGACAAAAAATGATGTAAAGATGAAAGCTCTAGAAGAATTTCACGGGCTAAAAAATAAAATTGAAGAAAACGGCATTAGAGTTACATCAATGAAAGGTATTCCTGAATGTCCAGATCATTTGCCTCTGAGGTCATTGGTTTTGCAAACAAAATCCGTAAGTCTGTAAAGATGAATTTTGATGTGCTGTTAGAAATTGAACCTCAGACAATAGCGTCGGACGCCTAAATATGGCGAATGCTGGCTTTGACGCAGAATCGTTCCTTAAACAGCTGACCACTCGTCCGGGTGTTTATCAGATGTACGATAGCGCTGGTGGGCTTTTGTACGTTGGCAAGGCCAAGAATCTAAAGAATCGTGTCACAAGCTATTTTAGGGCAAGTGGTCTCTCAGCAAAGACCATGGCGCTTGTAGCGCGCATACGTGATATCCAAGTCACGGTGACGACCACTGAGCGCGATGCCTTGCTCCTTGAGCATAACTTAATCAAGGAATATCACCCGCCGTACAACATTCTCTTAAAAGACGATAAGTCCTACCCCTATATCTATCTCTCGTCAGAGGATAAATGGCCAAAACTAGGTTTCCATCGAGGACCTAAGCGTCGGAAGGGGGAGTACTTTGGGCCATACCCCAGTGCGGGAGCGGTTCGCTCGACGCTTCACTTGATGCAGAAGGTGTTTAAAGTACGCCAGTGTGAAGAGTCTTACTTCCGAAACCGCTCCCGTCCTTGTCTGCAGTATCAAATCGGACGTTGCTCTGGTCCCTGTGTGGGACTCGTAAGCGATGGCGACTATAAGAAGCAGGTGGAGAACTCTGCTTTGTTCTTGAGTGGAAAATCGCAAAAAGTAATGAAGCGGCTTGCGGATGACATGGAGCAAGCAGCAGAGAAGCTTGAGTTTGAGAAGGCCGCGGAGTACCGCGACCAACTCCAACGTCTTCAGGACGTGCAGGCTAGTCAGGGCATCGAGGGGTCTCGCGGTGAGCTCGATCTACTGGCGGTCAAGCAAGCTCATGGGCAGGCCTGTGTGCAAGTACTGTTCGTTCGGGAGGGGCGTGTTTTGGGTTCTAGAACGTATTATCCCGCCACGCAGCTTGAAGAAGACGAAAGCTCAGTTCTCGATGCTTTCATTCCCCAGTTTTACCTATCGGATCGTCAAACAATCCCCCAAGAGATCGTGGTTAGCCATAAGCCTAACTTTGCTGAATTACTTGCCGATACCTTGATGGAGCAGAGCAAGCGTAAGGTTGTCATTAAGACCTCTGTTCGTGACGCCCGGGCGCGCTGGCTGCAACTCGCTAAACAGACCGCTGAGAGCAATTTGGACTCTTTTTTGAGTGGTAAGCAGACGATGGCGGGGCGTCTTGAAGCGCTTCGCAGGGAGCTGGATCTGGAAATGTCGCCGACGCGCATGGAGTGTTTCGATATCAGTCACAGCTCGGGCGAGGCAACGGTCGCGTCATGCGTTGTGTTTGATAGTAATGGTGCACGTAAAGCCGACTATCGGAAGTTTAATATCGATGGCATCACGGGCGGAGACGACTACGCGGCCATGCAACAGGCACTGGAGCGGCGCTACCGCAAACTATCGAAGGGCGAGGGAACACTTCCGGATGTGCTCTTCATCGATGGTGGAAAAGGGCAGGTGTCTCAGGCGCAACAGGTGCTTGAGCAGTTCGATCTCACGACGGTAAAGGTTGTTGGCGTTGCAAAGGGGACAACACGTAAAGCGGGTTTCGAGACACTGATCGACGGGGATACCGGTGCAGAGACGCAGCTGAGAGGTGACAACCCTGCACTGCACTTGATTCAGCAGATTCGAGATGAGGCCCACCGCTTTGCCATTAGTGGTCACCGAGGTCGTCGCTCGAAGGCACGCAAGCAGTCGACGCTGGAGGGAATCGCTGGTGTCGGCTCTAAGCGCCGTCGCGATTTGCTGCGACATTTTGGCAGTATCCGGGGTGTTGAAAATGCCTCGGTCGATGAAATTTGCAAAGTAGCGGGAATCAATGCGACTCTCGCACAAAGTATTTACGATCACCTCCACACCGTTGAACAGTAATTCCCGGAGCTAATGTGCGTTGGACGCTTCCTAACATCCTTACTTTATTGCGCGTTGGCTGCATCCCGCTCATGGTGGCGGCGTTTTATCTGCCAGGACCTTACGCTGGTTTCTTATCAGCACTGATCTTTTTAATCGCTGCGATTACTGATTGGTTCGATGGCTGGCTCGCGCGAACCTTGAACCAAGAAAGCGAGTTCGGTGCGTTTATGGATCCTGTGGCTGACAAGTTAATCGTCGCAACAGCGTTGGTCCTGTTAGTTGCGCATTATGACAATATCTGGATCACGCTCGCCGCAATGGTGATCATCGGTCGCGAAATTCTCGTGAGTGCATTGCGTGAGTGGATGGCTCGCAGCGGCCGTAGTGAGTCTGTAGCCGTTACCATTGTTGCGAAATTCAAGACGACGCTTCAGATGACGGCCATTACTATTTTGCTCTGGCGCTCTGATGAAGGCCCCACTGATACCTGGTTGTTGGGGGGTTATGTGGCTACGGTAATCGCTGTCGTTCTCACGCTCTGGTCGATGTGGGGTTATCTGCGAGTCATGTTGGGGTCATCTAGCAAGAGCGAAACTACTTGACCACTTTGGCACAGCGAATAAACTCGAAGTTCTGCGGGAATAGCTCAGCTGGTAGAGCGCAACCTTGCCAAGGTTGAGGTCGCGAGTTCGAACCTCGTTTCCCGCTCCAATTTCCCAAGCGTGGCTCAACACGCAACTCGGCTCCTTTAAACATCCCTCAGTGCAAGCGTTTTTTTGCATGAACAGGCTTGCTCGATGACCACTGAATCTTGGTTGCTCCTCTCCTTAACACTTCTCGCCGGCGCTGCCTCTCCAGGCCCATCCCTAGCGCTCGTGGTTCGCACAGCGCTGGCTCATGGCCGGTTGGCAGGGGTTACCGTAGCCGTTGCCCATGGAGTCGGCGTGGGTCTTTACGCACTCCTTATCGTGCTTGGTGTTGCGGAAGTTATGAGCCGCGTTGTATGGATTATGGCTGTCTTGCAGGTTGGGGGTATTGTTTTTTTGGCTTATCTCAGTGTGTCAATGATTCGAGGTGGGGTTCGCTCACTGCAGCAAAGTAATGATCAAAATTTGGCGAAGCCCGCTAGCTACCCGATGGGTCAGCGGACTTACCTGTCGCACCTGCGTGATGGATTTTTGATCGTCTTT
>CAJXZI010000212.1 GCA_913063005.1 uncultured Halieaceae bacterium
CCAGATCCGAGGTGTTGGCGAGCGCAGTCAGTTTGTCGAGCCCATCAACCCCTCCGTTGTGCTGCTTCAAGACGGCGTCGACATCAGCGGCCTTGGCGGCGCACTGACAAGCTTCGAAACCGCGCAGATAGACATCTTGCGTGGCCCGCAAGGTGTCATTATGGGCGCTGGCGCCCTCGCTGGTCTCATCAGCGTCGAGACACGGGCACCGTCTGACACGACAGACTTCAGTGTTGCTATGGGTTTGGAAAACTATGGCGGTCGACGCCTGGCAGTTACCGGTAATAGCCCGCTCACCTCGACACTCTCGGCTCGGATCGCTCACCAACGCTATGAATCGGACGGCTGGATCGACAACACATATCTTGGCGTTGATGACACAAACAACCGTGACGAACAGACAACCCGGCTGGCACTGCGATACGTTTCAGATCAGAACACCGTCGATATCAAACTTAACAAAGTAGAGGTTGAGAACGGTTACGACGCATTTTCTTTGAACAACACCCGCGAAACACTGAGCGACCAACCAGGCGAAGACAACCTCGATATGACGTCAGCGCTGATACGCTGGAACCGTGTAGGTGATCGATACACATCGACAGTTCAGATAAGCAACCTCGACGCTGAAGCGATTTACAGCTACGACGAGGACTGGAGCTTTGTCGGCATCCGCCCGTTTTGGGAGTACAGCTCGTTTGACCAGTACGCACGTGACATCGAGCGCAGCACCCTTGAATGGCGCGTAACACCGAGCACCAAAGAAAGCTTGGATTGGGTGGTAGGTGTTTACCGTAGGGAGGATAGCGAAGCCCTCGATCGGAACTACACCTATCTCGAAGCACCCTTCAGCAGCACTAATGATACCGACACGCTCGCCCTTTACGGTCAGGTATCGCAGGAAATGGCAGAAGACCTGACGCTGACCCTGGGTGCTCGTTTTGAGCAGCGCGATGTTACCTATCGCGACTCGGCAGGCGTCCAAGAGCGTTTTGACGATAATTATTGGACCGGTAATGCATCCATCACTTGGCAGATGAGCGAGACGAGTGCTCTCTTCGCAGCCGTTGCGCGCGGTGTTCGCGCGGGCGGCGTAAACGCGTCGCTCTCCTCAACGCTGCTCACCTTGATGAATGACATTGACGTTACGACCTACCGCAACAGCACGCGTTTTGACGAAGAGAGCTTGCTCAACACCGAGATTGGCTATCGCTTTAGAAGCGCAGATCAGCGAATTATCGGATCGGTCACCGTCTTCGACATGGACAGACGCGACCAGCAAGTCAGGGGGTCGCTTGTCATCCCCCGAAGTGATGGCAGTACCTCGTTCACCGACTTCACAGACAACGCCGCGAGCGGCACGAACCGGGGTCTAGAGGCATCCATTGACTGGCGTGCCACCGAGACGCTGCGACTAACAGGCTTCATCGCGCGACTCGACGCCTCGTTTGATAACTATATCAATATCGACGGGGCCGATCTCTCAGGACGCGATCAGCCGCAGGCGCCTGCATACCAATACCGATTGAGCGCAACGTATGATTTCTCTGCAAATCTCGCCGCCTCGCTTGAGGCCACTGGACGCGATGCGTTTTTCCTCTCGGATCGACACGAGGTGAAATCCCCTTCGGCACGTTTGATCAACGCCAACATTGCCTGGCAGCGCGGCGCGTGGGCGGTCACCTTATGGGGCCGCAATCTTCAGGATAAAACAACAGTGACGCGTGGCTTTGGCACCTTTGGCAACGATCCTCGGAAGGATTACGCGCTAGAGCCCTATTATCAATTCGGCGAGCCGCGTACAGTGGGAGCTACGGTGCGTTATCAATTTGGGGGATAAGTAATGAGGGTGACGGCTGAACTCAGTTTGTATCCGCTAGCGGGCGCTGTTGAAGAACCTGTTTGGGCCTTCATTGAGCATATTATCGGTGCCAACAGCTGTAGCGCTGCCACCAACTCGATGAGCACGCAAATCACCGGCGAGAGTCGAGATGTCTTTGAATGCGTCCGAGAAGCACTCGAAGCAAGCTATGCAGAATTTGGTCGTCAGGTGTTGGTGGCCAAATTCATCCCAGAACACCATACCGATATCGAGCCACCCGAGACGAAATGAGCGTTTTAGAGTCAGTCGCTGTCCTTTTTGCGCTCGCTTATTTACTGCTCGCTATGCGGCAGAACCGGCTGTGTTGGGTAGCAGCCTTTGTCAGTGCCCTCCTGTATCTGGTGATCTTTGCTGATGTGAATCTCTACATGGAAGCAGGGTTACAAATTATTTACGCCGTCATGGCCGTTGTAGGCTGGGTCTTTTGGAGAAAAGACAACAGTGCTGATGCGCTGCCAGTGACAACGCGCTCCTGGCAGTTTCATGGAACGGTAATCCTCGGGATCGTCATTGGCACGTGGGTATCTGGATCCTTACTCAATACATATACGGACGCCGCAAGGCCCTTCATCGATGCCGGAACAACCGTCTCAGCGGTTATCTGCACCTGGATGGTCACCCGGAAAATACTCGAAAACTGGCTTTACTGGATTGTCATAAACGCCGTCTCCGTGTGGCTGTTTACTGATCGGGGCTTATCCCTGACCTCGGGACTTTTCGCGCTTTATATCGTTTTATCTGTGGCTGGATATTTGTCGTGGCGACGCACCCTAGCCACCCCTTAGCCCCAATATCAGAGGCGCTTAATGCCTGGCAGGCCTGGGATCGAAACTGGAGCGCTGATATTGCACGCCCAGACATTGGGGACGTTTTGGGCATCGGCTCAGCCAACACCGTATTTTCTCTCGATCGCGCGCCCGATCTCGTTCTTCGAGTCCGTCACAACACAAGCGCTATGAGCTTAAATTCGCCCTCGCAAGAAATTAGCCTCTGGCGCGCAGCAGCCGCGCTCGGTCTTGGCCCAGATGTCTTGTGGGTGGGGTCAAATGACGATGTCGTGATTACCCAGCGGCTAACGTTTTCGGGTGTCGACGAAAACGCCCACAGCCAATTACTAGAGCGTGTGCACGAGAGCGGCATCACGGCACCGAGGTTGTCACTTGAGGATATAGCGGCCGAATACACTCGCGCGATAAAAGACAAAAACCTGAGTCACCTTGCGGTAAACAGTGAGATACCCGCAATCCGGGACGACCTTCATCGACTCGACAACGAGCCCAGCTGCTTTTGTCACAATGACCTTACGCCCACCAATATCGGGCAATTTGAAGGCCGATATCTTGCTATAGACTGGGAGTATGCAGCGCTTGGAAGCCGCCATTTTGATATTGCTGTCGCGTCACAAAAAATGGAAAAGGACGCTCGCGATACATTCGCGAAGAGAACTGCTGGCAACGCTTATAATGAGCGGCAGTGGCAGGCGGCTTGCCGCGTAGCGCCACTCATGGATCATCTCTGGACACTCGCCACATTGGGACATACGGAAGGTGTTCGCAGTAAAAAGATGCTCGAGGAAAGCTGGGGATTGTATGACTGAGACTTGGCACATCTTGGGTGTGGGAAGTATCGGCGGCCTCCTCGCTCATCGCTTACACAACGGCAGCGCAATCGTGCGTCTAATCTCGCACTCCCCGGGCACACTGAGCAGAACAATTTCGCTCACAGGCGCTCATTCGGAAAAGTCACTGACATTTGATTGTTCGAATGCGGACGACGAGGATGATATTTCACATCTGCTGATCACATCAAAAAGCTGGGCCGCCGGGTCGGCCCTGCAGAGGATTCGGCACCGAGTCGGAACCCACACCACGATCGTCGCCATGATGAACGGCATGCAACATATCGACGACATTCAGAAAGTCGCTCCCGAGTGCACCTTGTTTCTCGCCACAACCACGGCGGGATGTCACCGCGTAGGCGAACAATGGATTGCCGCAGGCGACGGAAAAACACTCGTAGGCCACCCTGATGGCCGCCCACCACCGCCTTGGTTCCCCGCCTGGCAAAAAGGAATCCCAGCCGTGGAATGGTGCAGCGATATTAACGAGCGACTTGTTGAAAAAGTCGCCATCAACGCCTGTATCAACCCGCTGACCGCCATTCATGGCGTAAAAAATGGGTCGCTGTTACGCGATCCGTATTGGACACACACCACACAGATTATTTCAGAGGTGTCGGACATTCTCGTTGAGCTAGGTTATTCACACATTGTTACTCGGCT
>CAJXZI010000213.1 GCA_913063005.1 uncultured Halieaceae bacterium
AGAGGTTGTTTGCAGAGTCTTGTTTATAAGCCCTTATAACCAAGGTCGTGCGGTTAATCAGCTACCGCTAGCTTAAGGACCTGTCCATAGCCTTTGACCTCAGGAACCTCATCGAGCAGACCTTTGGACTTCAAGATTGCGCGCAACTTGGGCAAGTTGTAGCAGGGAACACCCGCCATGAAGTGGTGTTCCATATGATAATTTACGTTGTTAGGCGCCAGTAAAAAGCGCTGCCAAAACGGAGCATCAACTGTTCGCGTGTTAAGGCGAACATCTGGGTCATAAAGATCGGGCACGACAGCGTGCTCACCGACTTGCCGTAGTCGCACTACCCACATGTAGGACGTCAAGAAAGTACCCATCCACACAAACCAAGTCCAACCCACACCGAGAGCAACAAGAATGGACGCAAATATAAATTGCACTAGGATTTGCCTTGCCAGCAAATTCGATGACCCGACGGTTTCCTTACTCATTTGACTGCCGCCACCGGTGGCCAATGCGACCAATAACTTGAACCCCGTTTGCCCCGTCAAATCTCGAGTCCATTTCCGAAAGAGACTGCTTTTTTTGATGGGATAGGCGCGATAGTTGGGTAAGTCAGGATCCTCATCTGTCCCCGCAAGACGATGATGCGCTGTATGCCCTCGTGCGTAGGACGCAAGGTCACCAAGCGTTGGCAACGCACACAGCCATTGCCCTACCCATGTGTTTAGGCCTTTGGTCTTAAAAAGACTACCGTGGCCGGCTTCATGCATTAATACCGCGAGACTCAATTGCCGCCCGGGCAGCACAATCCATGCAAAGAGTAAGGTGATGATGCTTGGGAAATAACCCACCAATAACAAAATGACAAAAATAAGGATCCAGGTGCTGAGCACATACGTCCAGGCGCGAAAGTCACTGCGCTTTAGCAACTTCTCCCGCTCAGGCGTCGATAACACATCACTTGGTTTCATACAGTACGATTTCCCGTTGAGCACCTTGCCGTCACGCTGAGAACGATCCTCACTTTGCGGCGAAGTATAACGTATACAGCATCGCCAACACGCCAATCGTATAAGTAAGAGTAATAGGCGCGCCAAAGCGCAGGTAATCACCGCGCGTATAACCTGCAATGTTTTGTACGATCAAATTGGTCGCGTAACCATACGGCGTTAGAAATGAGCCGCTTGCCGCAAAAGCCACTGCGAGTACAAAGGGCATTACAGCCATACCAGATGCCTCGGCTAGTGCATAACCAATAGGAAACATAATTGCAGCCGCAGCGTTGTTAGTAACCAACTCAGTAAGGATCAAGGTCAACACAAACAAAATCGCGAGTGCCGTGAACGGCGTGCTGTTCGACAGGAAAGGCATCACCGAGCCGACCAAGCCCTCGACAAGCTGACTCTCGATCATAGCGTCAGCCACGACCAGCGCAGAAGAGACCAAGATCCAGATATCAAATGGGAAGCGACGTCGCAAATCATCAACACTCACAACATCTGTCGCCCAAAAACCGGTGAGCAATAATAAAAGCCCAAGCGAGAGCGGCATCGCACCCCATGCGGCCATAACAATAATGGCTAACAAGGCAGCCGTGGCGAGAAACCCCGAGGTGGAATCCATCAAACGCACGTCTAAACTGTTCGACAATAAAATAAAGTTGCGACTAAGATTTTTACGCGTGGCAAAGTCATCGCCCGTGGCAAGCACCAGTAAATCACCCGCGCGCAGCGGCAACTCACCTAACCTGCCTTCCACGTGCTTACCGTCTCGCTGCACGGCGACGATTGCCGCATTAAAGCGCGCACGAAAGCCCAGCGATTTGGCGGACCTGCCATCGAGGATCGAGCCGGGCGCCACAAGAACCTCAGTCAGATCGCTCTGCATCAACCCCTCTCTTTTGGCAAACGTGCTAAGACCTTGCACGTGATCGAGCCGCGCCACGTCAGAGACATCTCCAGTAAACACCAAGCGATCACCAGACAGTAATGCCTCCCTCGGGGAGACGGGCTTAATGGTCCGGTCATCACGCAGGATCTCTGCCAAATAGAGTGTCTCGAGTGATCGCAGACCAGCAGCCTCTACTGTCTTCCCCACCAACGCGCCGTCAGCATCCACCTCAGCTTCAAGCGTATATTCAGCTTCGATAGCATCAAAATTTTCTCGAGTGGGTAAGCGTCTTGCCAGTAGCACTAACAGGCAACCTAGCAGTAGAACCACAGGAGCAGAAACGGCAAAAAAATCGCCGAACTCCAACCCTGAGCCCCGCCGGTCCTCCAAAAAGCTGCTGACGATGAGGTTCGTTGAGGTTCCGATGAGCGTCAAAGTCCCTCCAAGAATCGCCGCATACGAAAGGGGCAAAAGTAACCGAGAGGAAGCGTGATACTCACTGCGGCGCAAAACATTTGCCAAGCTCGCCACGACGGCCGTGTTATTGAGAAGTGCAGACATTGGCACCGCGATGGCAACTATTTTCGCGACCGCCAAAGACAGCCGTGGCGAATCTATGACGCGCGACAGCATACCGAGCCAAGGTAAGCGCTCGAGTGCTACGGCACATAAGATGAGCAGTATGAGCGTGACCAACCCCTCATTTGTCGTTTTTGACCAAAAGGTATCGATGCTTACCAGGCCCGTAACGAGACAAAACAAGGCTGCGATCAAAAACAGCACCGTTGCGCTCACCCGCGTAAAAATAAGTGCTGTTACCAAACCCACCAAGGTCAGGCTGGCAAGCCAAAAGTCCATTCTCTGGACACCCCCAATCTGAAATTATCACTGCGCAAACGCAGTTAAACTCGCTACCGCCCCACGCTCGTGCGAAGATCGAACCCGAAGTAAAATAACACATCAACCACACAAAAAAGGAAACAAACATGCTCGGTTATGTCACGCTCGGCACCTCAAATTTGGCGGCCGCTACAGAGTTCTATTCGGCACTCACAGCAGGAATGGGTTGGAAGCAATTGATGGGAACCGACCGCATTGTCTTCTTTGGTTCATCGCTAGAGCAGGCTGCACTCGCAATCTGTACGCCTTATGACGAGCAAGCACCGACCGCTGGCAATGGCACTATGGTGGCCTTCCACGGTGGAAGCACAGAAGGAGTGGACGCACTTTACGCAAAAGCGATCGAGCTCGGAGCCACCTGCGATGGTGAGCCCGGTGAACGCGTCCCCGGTGTTTTTTACGGTGCTTACGTGCGAGACGCAGAGGGCAATAAGCTGTGCTTCTGTCACTTCACGATGTGAGGGATTGCGCCGGTTTTAGGCGCGACTCGTACCCCAATGAGTCACGCATCTCCTCTGTTTTAAAAAAGGTTGTTTAACATTCAGGGCCTTCTGATAAGGGCGCCTTTCATAGGGCGCCCTTGTTACGGTACTACCGGGCAGGGCGCTCTTGTAACGGGCCTACCGATAAGGGCATTACTGATGAGAGCAGTGCTGATGAGGGCACTATTGGGATAGAGGCCACTCGAATCCTTCAGTGCTCTCCATCAACCGATCTACCGCCACGCCAACGCAATTGGTGTCGACCATATGTGCGGCGTACCACGTATGTAGACATCTAATCCTGTCCGACTCTTGAATGCCGCCAATGCCCCGCTCCGATAGAGCAGACATCATGCCTCGCGCGTTTAGTAATTCGACCTCAGCCTCCGTCAAAAAGTCCTCACGCAGCCTTTGGTGCGCGTCGTGTGCTTGCCTCATCTGCCCCTTGATCACATCGCTCTCATTAACCAGCTTCTGAAGTCTGGAGATCCATCCCGCAGCCTCAAGACGATCTATTTTTAAGGAGATATCGGCATCGATGAGCCAAAACATCGTTGGAAACGGCTTTTCATCAACGACTGAACTGACCCTGATGACCGCGGGCTTCCCAGCCTCATTGAACGCTGAAACATCGCAAAAGCCTCTGGGTTCACGACCCAGTCGCTCGCTGACATAGTCGTGCCATTGCGCGACACGCGCCCGAGCCTCGGAAGCCATTTGCTCGGCGTTTATCTCTGAAATTTGCATGCGCGAACCCTAACACAAAATGCAATTGACTCGGACAGATCATGGGCGTAATGTCCGCGGCTCAGGTGCCTACAGGTCGACACACCCGGGTAGGTTAAAAGGGAAGTCTGGGGAACCCAGCGCTGCCCACGCAACGGTAAGTGCATGTCTTATG
>CAJXZI010000214.1 GCA_913063005.1 uncultured Halieaceae bacterium
CCTCTGAGCCTGCGCGTTCCTCTTGGCGCAGTTTAGGTATGAAGGGGCGGTCCAAATCACTTTTGTATGTTCAAGGAAAAAGTAAAGTTTGTTTGTGCTTACACTTCGGCGAGGGTTTACTTTATGTTTTGCTGCCCACTGTTTGGGGTTGGCGCGGGGCGTCCCTACGTGGTCCTCATGAGTACAGGGCCACTGGACACTACCCAACCGCTCAAGTTTGTCGTAGGTCACACCACTGAACGTTGGCGTAAGTGCGGCAATTTCCTGCATGATCTGCTCGGGGCTCTCATAGTCCCAATCACAACCGAGTGCCTGTGCTAGCCCTAGTGTAGCCTGCCAGTCGGCTTTACCACCGAGTGGCTCCATCGCCTTGCGAACGCGAGAAATTCGTCGCTCGGCGTTCGTAAATGTGCCGTCTTTCTCCAAAAAAGAAGAACCAGGTAGGAATACGTGCGCGAATTTCGCTGTCTCATTCAAGAAAATATCCTGAACGATCAAACACTCCATCGACGAAAGCGCGGCTTCCACGTGCTGAGTGTTGGGGTCCGACTGCGCGATGTCCTCACCTTGGCAATACAAGCCCTTGAAGCCGCCGGACAGCGCTTCCTCGAACATATTCGGTATGCGGTGTCCGGGCTCAGGATCGAGCGTAACACCCCAAGCCGATTCAAATGTGCTGCGAACCTCATTGTTACTGACTGGCCTGTAACCCGGTAGCTCATGTGGGAATGAACCCATGTCACAAGAACCCTGCACGTTGTTCTGTCCACGAAGTGGATTGACACCTACGCCGCGCCGACCAAGGTTACCGGTTAGCATGGCGAGGTTTGCTATGCCCATAACCGTTGTTGAGCCCTGACTGTGCTCGGTTACACCCAAGCCATAGTAAATTGCAGCGTTACCGCCCGTCGCATAAAGTCGTGCTGCCGCTCGGATATCGTCTGCGTGCACACCCGTGTGAGCTTCCATGGCCTCGGGTGAGTTCTCTGGCTGCTGGATAAAGGTCAGCCAGTTAGTGAAGGCCACCTTTTCGCAGCGAGCGTCAACAAATTCCTGATCAACCAAACCCTCATCAACAATTGTATGCGCGATCGCGTTCAATAGTGCGACGTTGGCACCCGGTTTCACCGGCAGGTGGAAATCGCTTTTGATGTGCGGCGCGCCCACTAACTCGATACGACGCGGATCAATCACGATCAGGCGGGCACCTTCTCTCAAGCGGCGCTTCAAGCGCGAACCAAATACCGGGTGCGCTTCGGTGGGGTTAGCCCCCATCACCACAATCACGTCTGCGTCAGCGACTGAGGCAAAATCCTGCGTGCCTGCAGACTCGCCAAGCGTTTGTTTCAAGCCATAGCCAGTTGGCGAGTGACAGACGCGTGCGCAGGTATCGACGTTGTTATTGCCAAAGCCGGTTCGCACCATTTTCTGGACAAGCCAGACCTCTTCGTTGGTACAACGCGACGACGAAATTGCGCCGATACTTTTCTGACCGTACTTTTCTTGGATACCGCGAAGTCGCGAAGCCGCAAAAGACAGAGCCTCATCCCAACTCACTTTCTTCCAAGGCTCATCGATAGAGTCTCGGATCATGGGCTCGGTCATGCGGTCTTTATGTGTTGCATAACCAAAGGCAAAGCGCCCCTTGACGCAAGCGTGGCCCTCATTCGCTTTACCGTCTTTCCATGGAGTCATGCGGATAACTTCTTGCCCACGCATCTCCGCCTTGAACCCGCAGCCAACGCCGCAATAGGCACAGGTTGTCGTCACCGAGTGCTCGGGAATGCCACTCTCAATAATACTGTTCTCGGTGAGTGTCGCTGTCGGACAAGCTGCCACACAGGCACCGCATGAAACACAATCGGAACCAAGGAAATCAGTGTCGGCCCCCACACTGACACGCGAGTCAAAGCCGCGGCCTGAAATGGTTAACGCGAAAGTGCCCTGCTGTTCCTCGCAGGCACGTACACAGCGGGAGCAGACGATGCACTTTGACGAGTCAAAGGTGAAGTACGGACTACTCTCGTCCTTTTCGAGCTGGGTGTGATTCTCACCCGCAAACCCATAACGCACATCACGCAAGCCCACTTCGCCTGCGGTTGATTGCAACTCACAATCCCCGTTTGTAGGGCAGGTCAAGCAATCGAGTGGATGATCACTGATGTACAACTCCATCACCCCACGACGTATCTTTGCAAGCTGGTCACTTTGAGTCGTGACCGACATGCCCGCCTCTGCCGGCGTGGTGCAGGACGAGGGGTAACCGCGACGCCCTTCAATCTCTACGAGACAAACACGGCATGAACCAAAAGACTCAAGGCTATCTGTCGCGCACAGCTTCGGGACTTTGATCCCGGCCTCGAAGGCAGCTCGCATCACGGAGGTACCCTCCGCGACCGTGACATCTCGCCCGTCAATCGTCAGGGTGACCGTCGCATCAGATTTCGATGCGGGTGTACCGAAATCCGCTTGGGGCTGATAGAACTCCACCATGCTATTCATACTGCCACCTCGTAGTGATCATCCGTGACGCTAAAATCTTCGGGAAACTGATTCATCGCGCTTTTGACCGGTAACGGCGTTAGCCCACCCATGGCACATAGCGATGCTTGCTCCATGGTCTCACAGAGATCGTGAAGCAAAATCAGATCGTCGCTTGTTGCAGTATCAGCACAAACGCGATCCAGCACTTCACGACCACGAACGGCGCCAATCCGACAAGGAGTGCATTTCCCGCAGGATTCTTTTGCACAAAAATCCATTGCAAAGTGCGCCTGCTTCGCCATATCAACCGTGTCGTCAAAGACTACGACACCACCGTGCCCCAGCATGCCTCCGATCGCGGCCAGCGCCTCGTAAGTCAGTGGCACATCAAGTTGATCGACGGAAAGATAGGCACCCAGTGGCCCACCAACCTGAACAGCTCTTACAGGTCGTCCAGAGCGCGTCCCCTCGCCCCATTCGTTAATGATTTCGCGAAGAGAAATGCCGAATGGCACCTCAATCAAGCCACCACATTTCACATTACCCGCTAACTGAATAGGTAAGGTGCCCGTAGAGCGGTCGACGCCATGACGCGCGTATTCTTCACCGCCATCAGCGAGGATCGACGTAACCGACGCAAGTGTCAGCACATTATTGACAACCGTCGGCTGTCCAAAGAGGCCTTCAATGGCGGGAAGCGGCGGCTTCGCTCTTACAACGCCGCGTTTCCCCTCGAGGCTATTGAGGAGTGCCGTTTCCTCACCGCAAATATAGGACCCTGCGCCCATACGAACTTCGAGCTTAAAGGCTGCATCGGAGCCGCAGATACGCTCACCGAGGAAACCTGATTTTTCGGCAATAGCAATCGCGGTCTCCAACGCCTGCTGGGCTTTGGGGTATTCAGACCGAAGATAGATGTACCCGTGTGTCGCACCAACAGCGAGCCCCGCAATGGTCATCCCCTCGATCAGCTGAAACGGATCTGCCTCCATAAGCAGTCGGTCGGCAAAGGTCCCCGAATCGCCCTCGTCTGCATTGCAAACGATGTATTTCTGAGAGGAATGCGTATCGAGCACCGTCTGCCATTTGATACCCGTGGGAAATGCCGCCCCACCGCGCCCACGTAAGCCCGATGTCTTTACTTCGTCAACAATTGCTTGTGGGGACAGTGCCAGCGCACGCTCAAGCCCTGCATAGCCACCGAGCGCTCGATAGTTCTCAAGGCTCGTCGGTATTCCGAGACCACAGCGTGTAAACGTAATCCTTGTTTGTCCCGCAAACCATGGAATCTCTGCGATGCGCCCCAGATATCGCTCATGAGTTTCAGGGTCCGCATCAAGACTCGAGAGAATGCTGGGAACATCGGAAGCTTTGACTGCGCCAAATGCGATGCGTCCTTCGGTCGTTTCAACTTCGACCAAAGGCTCAAGACCAAACGCACCACGAGAGCCATTACGGATGATTTGAAGCTTAACGCCCGTCGCCTCTGCCGTTTTTTCAAACACTGCGGCAACGCGATCAGCACCAACGGCCACTGCAGTCGTATCTTGCGGAATGAAAATAGAGATCGTCATACCTCGGCGCTCTTGTCACAAGAACCAGTCTCAAAAGAACCGGTCTCAACAGGGTCCGTCTCAAAAGGTTGCGGTTCAACAATACCGGGCAAATCAGCAACA
>CAJXZI010000215.1 GCA_913063005.1 uncultured Halieaceae bacterium
GAGCAATCTGACAGCGACATTTGGCGTGGTCTCGCGGACATGGGTTTGGCCGGCAGAGCCGCCCCAGTTCCTCAGGCTGAGAGAGTTTTTTGAACCTCAGACGAGCGTGAGCTGATTGGTTGCGGTCGGAGATGCTCGTTTCAATTAAGTGGGCCCGGCAGTAAGGGGCGCCTGGCAGCCGACTGGCGATTGAGGTTAGGCGTTACAAGACGAAGTGATGCAATACGAGGTAAGCTGAGCGTATGAAAATAAAAACGCCCGCATCACTCTCAGGTGACACCGTGCAGCGCTACGTCAAATTATTGTTTCTCATGATGGCTGGCGGTGCGATTTATCCTTTGCTCTATCTCAGGCAGAACTTTGAGATGACCTTGATCTCAACGATGGGCATCAGTCTTGCAGAGCTCAACGTCGCTCACAGCATCTCGGGGATGGCCTTCGTCCTGAGTTATGTGCCAAGTGGCTGGTTAGCCGATCGATTTTCGCCTCGCTCGCTACTTACGTTCTCCGTCGCTATGACGGGGGTGGTTGGGCTTTGGTACGCATCAATTCCGGGACCTGGGTGGATCAACGTTATTTTTGGCTTGTGGGGTATCACCACAGGACTCACCTTCTGGGCGGCCTTGATTAAGGGCTGTTCTCTACTAGCGCCGGATGATCAGCAGGCGCGTTTTTTTGGTTTGCTCGAGGGCGGACGAGGGCTGTTTGAGGCGTTATTAGCAACCATAGCGGTTGCTTGGTTTGCCTACGCAGTCTCCTCGTTGGATGCTGTCGACGAGGCGGCCATGGTGCAGGTGATTTATTTTTACAGCATCGTCAGCCTGTTGATTGGCGCACTGTTGTGGTTTGTTTTGGATGAGGCGCCCCGATCAAAGAGCAAGCAGGCTTATGCTGCCGACGATCCAGTCCCAACTGGTGAGACAGAAGCAGTAACGCTCAAAGAAACCGCGCAGGATTTATTCAGTCTTTTGCTGAATCTGCGTGTGTGGTTAGTGGCGATATGTATTCTCACCGGTTACCAGGTCTTCTGGGCAACCTACACCTACTCGGCGTTTCTTCAAACGCAGTTTGGTCTGGATGCGGTGGCAGTTGCTGCTTTGACCACAGTTCGCTTGTGGATGCGCCCCATTGGCGCTGTGCTCGCAGGCTTCATTGGAGATCGGTTCCACCCCGTGCGCTCACTCGGTATCGCTATTTTGCTGGCGGGCTTTTCATTGATCGCACTGTTGGTATTGCCCGCTGACTCTCCTTACACACTGCTGTATTTCGCGGTCGCAACGTCCTCCGTACTCATCTATGGCGTTCGAGGCATTTACTGGGCTTCTTTCAATACGGCTCGCATCGAGCCAAGGCGTGCTGGACTTGCTATCGGTCTGATATCGATGATCGGTTATACGCCTGATATTTACATGCCGCTGGTGAATACCTACCTGATTGACACCTACGGTGACGCGCTTGGTTTTCAGCTTTATTTTGGCGGTGTTGGCTTGACGGCAATTATTGGCGGCGCGTCTGCGTTCTATTTATTGGCGCTCAGTAAGTCAGACGCTCCGGCCTAGCGAGTTAGTACTGACCGAATTCGCGACAAAAGCTGGACAAATGTTCGCTGTCTGATTGCCTAGTCTAATCTGGCTTTAAATATAGAAATAAAAAATACAGATAGTAAATCTGGGGGAAGCATGTCACCTGGCGATAAGACCAGGGCGCCGCTGCGTACAGGAGAGTTCGATCAGAGCGGAATGTCGCGTCAGTTACAGCTGACCGTGGTCTTCCACCCTGATCGGGCGCGCATTGGTGCGTCATTAAATCTAGGGGCTTTAGCCGCCTCGGGCCGCTTGCATCTTGACGCAACGACAATTGGTCGCAACGCGCCGCTCTTTGAAGATGGGCTTGGGCTGAATGAACCGCACATAAGTCGGCGTGCTTTGGTACTGAGACATCATGCGCGTGGCATTCAAATACTCAATGCTTCCGAGTCGTCATACACCCAGCTAGGCCCTGAAAAAGCATCATCGATGTCGCTGAGTTTCACAGAGCTCGAACGCGGGGTGGCCGTTCGTTTTGGGCACGCAGTAGTTTGCTGGTTGAAGCTCGTCCCCGAAGTTACCGACGCCACAGAGCTCGCGTCTATTGCCTTTGCCGGCGTTTCTCCACAGGCCGCTAATGTACGTCGGTTGATTAGTATTGCTGGAAGCTCTGATCTTCCGGTGTTGCTTAGGGGGGAGTCAGGCGTGGGTAAGGAGGTGGCTGCCCACGCCATTCACAGGGCGAGTGCGCGATCAGAGAAGCCTCTTGTTGTCCTCAATATGGCTGCACTTCCAGAAACGCTTGCCGAGGCAGAGCTATTCGGTAGTACGCGTGGCGCCTTCACAGGCGCTGAGAAGCGATCGGGTTATTTTGCAGAGGCACATCACGGGACACTATTTTTAGATGAGATTGGTGATCTACCGGTGTCAGTGCAACCCAAATTATTGCGCGCATTGCAGACTGGAGAGGTGCAGGTTGTGGGTGGTCGACCACTAAGCGTTGACGTGCGCGTTATCGCTGCGAGTGATGCCGACCTTGACGACAGCACTGCGTTCAAGAACGCGCTGCTCCAACGCTTGGCAGGGATTACCATCGATCTCCCTCCGCTGCGCGAGCGACCAGAAGATCTTGGCGTTCTTTTGGTATCAGCTGAAGAGACTGATCTTCTCTCTGACACTGTGATGAAACCGCGTGATGCGGCCGCGTGGGCAAGCTTTATGTATGACGCGCTGCATCAAGAGTGGCCCGGCAACGTACGCGAGTTCTTGATGAGCGCGAAACGATTCGCTTTGTCGCTCCAATACGACGCAACAGTTGGCGCGAAGAAGCGGCATTTAATGGTTCACACACATGACGATAGTCAGTCGAAACCCGAGTTGCCGACTGATGATGAAATTGAGGCCATCCATGAGCAGTCAGAATTTGAGATTGCTGAGACTGCGCGTCGCCTCGGGTTGTCTCGGGGTACGCTTTATCGGCGTGTAGAGACTATTCCGGGGGTGAGGCTATCTACTGACTGTTCAGATGCTGAGATTGTCGAAGCGATTGCGACCGTTGGGCACAATCTCACTGCATTGAGTCAGGCGCTCAGGCTTTCCAAGGCCGCCATCGCTAGTCGATTACGGTTGATCGAGGCGAAGAATTAATGGCACTTAAATCCATCGCATCGCTCAAGTCGCTCTTGTCGGAAGTGGGAGCCCCTGATCGTCTCGTGTTGCTCGAGCGCTTGGGCTTCGGCGGGCAGGCCGAGGTATGGCTTGCACATGATCAAATGCTTGAACGGTTTGTCACAGTGAAGAAAATGCGCGCCTTCAAGGGGGCAGATGGTGGCCCTGACGACGAACGACTCAATAGCTTGCGCGCGCGTGCGGAGATGGAGCACCCCTCGATCCCAACACTGTTTAGCGTCATTCCGCATGGCGATCAATCTTGGCTGGTAAGCGAGTACGTCGAGGGCGTTCCCCTGAGCGAGCTCCTCGGTGAGTTAAGTCCTGAGAGTATCTTTGCCGTCGCGAAAGACCTGCTGAGTGCGCTTCGGTGTTTAGAGCGGTTGAGCTTAGTTCACGGCGATCTCTCTCCGAACAACATCGTCATTGACCGTAATGGCCAAGTCCGTCTTCTTGACTTTGAATCGTGTAGCCGCATCGGTGACGAGCTGTCATCGACCTCAACGATTGGGTTTAGTGCACCTGAGCGTCATGCGCAGAGGGCTGGCCTTCCGACGGTGGACACGTGGTCAGTGGGTGCGGTTCTGATCTGGTTGGTGACCCAACGGACCCCGGAGATTGTCCTCGATGATGCTAAACGGCCCATTTCTGTCGTGATTGGGCCTGCAATACCTGCAACTGATTTGCTGGGAGACGTGATCAATATCGCTGCAGCGGCCACTCGTCTGGATCCCAGCTTGCGCCCATTGACTGCGGATTTAGAGGAGCGGCTGGCACTCAGTTACCGCTGGCTCGAGCCAGTGAATAGATCTGCACTGGAGGTCTTAGTTAGCTCTCGTTTGGACTCAGCCGGTGAGACGAATGATCGACCCACATTTCAGCCAAAATCAGCTAATGCAAATAAGGATAACCTCAAGTCCAAGCTCGGCTCGGAAAGAAGTGGACAGG
>CAJXZI010000216.1 GCA_913063005.1 uncultured Halieaceae bacterium
CGACAAGCTAATAAACCCATTGCTGAGTTATTCGATTTATCGGTGGGTACATCCTCCGGTGGTATTATTGCGTTAGGCCTCGCTCAGGCTGGCGAAAGTGGTAGGCCGAAATATTCTGCACACGAGCTTGTGGATTTTTTCGAGAAGAGTGGCAGTAAGATTTTCCAAAAGACGATATGGCGCAACATTAGATCGGCAGGCGGTGTGCTCGATGAGCGCTATTCGGCGAGACCTCTTGAGGCTGCACTTCGCAAGTATTATTCAGATACCCGACTGGGGGAGACCTTAGGGTCAACCATGGTGACCAGCTACGATATTGAGGAGAGACGAACGCTGTTTCTGAAAAGTTGGCACCCTGATCACGAGACTGTTCTCTGCCGAGATGCGGCGCGTGCAACAAGCGCTGCACCCACGTATTTTGAACCGGCACTGATCGATGTCCAAGGTAATCACCGTGCGCTGATTGACGGTGGGGTTTTTGTGAACTCCCCTGTGGTGTCTTCGTATGCTGAGGCGCTGAAACTCTTTCCCGGAGAGCCCATTGCGGTGGTTTCCCTTGGCACGGGGGAATTGATTCGTCGGATTCCTTATGCGTCGGCAAAAGACTGGGGTCAGGCGGGATGGGTGAGTCCGTTGATTGATTGCATGTTCGACGGTGCGACAAAAGTTGCCAATCATCAAATGCGTATGTTTCTTGGCGACCATTATTTCCGGTTGCAAGTCACATTGGACGAGGCAAACGACGATATGGACGACGCGTCGAGCTCCAACATACAAAATCTAAAGCGTATTGCCGAACGCATGATTGTTGAAAATCGATCTACCTTAGATCGAATATTGGAGGTTGTCGCTTAGTCGCGATGTCCGCAGCACGTTATCGCTTCGTTGATCGCGGCAATTAGACTGCCCTCGGATGCCGCTTCTGAGCCGGCAAGCGCCAGCGCCGTTCCGTGATCAACCGAGGTTCTGATAACAGGTAGGCCTAAGGTGATGTTGACTGAGTCTCCAAAACCAGCGGTTTTGAGAACGGGCAGGCCTTGATCGTGATACATGGCAAAGACCACATCAGCCGCTGTCACTTCCTCCGAGACGAAGGCCGTGTCAGCGGGCAGGGGCAAACTGACGTCTATGCCTTCACTGCGCGCTGATTCGCAAGCCGGTATCAACTCATCAATTTCTTCTCTGCCGAGATGCCCACCTTCACCGGCGTGGGGGTTTAAGCCCAGCATGGCTATTTTGGGACGCGTAATACCATAAAATTTGGAAAAACCTTCACTGATGATTTTGAGCTGCTTTGACAGTGAGCCGCGGCTTATCGCATCGGCCACATCGCGTAGCGGCAAATGCGTTGTGGCAAGTGCCACCTTGAACTGCTTGTTCGCTAGCAGCATGACCACATCATCACAGCCAAAAAAATCGGCAAAAAATTCGGTGTGGCCAGAGAAGGGAATTCCGCTGTCGTTAATAATAGACTTTTGTACCGGAGCGGTTACCACCGCATCGTACAGCCCACTTCCGGTCAGCTCTGCGGCCATACCCAAGGTTGACACGACAAAAGGCGCGTTGGCCGTGTTCAAGGTGCCAGGGACGACCGTTTGTGCACACGGGGTATGCAGTACCTGGAGACGACCCGGCGTATGCGGTGCGACGTCTTCGGGATTTTCTAAGTCATCGATATGGCAGGTTATGCCGAGTAAATCAGCGCGCTCTCGCAAGACATTTAGATCGGTAATGACGGCAATGCGTGCAGCAAACTCGGATTGCAGAGCACGAAGGACCACATCAGGTCCAATGCCCGCCGGTTCGCCCGCAGTAATGACAATGCGGGGTTGGCTCATGAGACGCACATGATCTATTTAATGTCGACGAAGGCCTCTTCGCGAATCTCTCGGAGCCAGTTCTCAAGCTCTTCTTCATACTTGGATTCTCGAAGAAAGTTAGCCACTTGATTGCGACGAACTTGTTCAGCGAAGTTCTCGGTCCTGCGATCTGTCACCTCCAAGATATGCCAGCCGAACTCACTGCGAACAGGTTCTGTGATTACGCCGATTTCTGCGCCTGCCATTGCGGTTTCAAACTCAGGCACCATTTGGCCGGGGTTCGTCCAACCTAACTCGCCGCCTTCTTGTGCGGAGCCAATGTCGTCAGAGTGTTCTTTGGCGAGCTCAGCGAAGTCCTCGCCGGACTCGATTCGCTGTTTCAGTGATGCGATGAATTCTCGCGCCGCCTCATTATCAAGCACTTCATTGGGCTTAACCAGAATGTGACGGACATTGGTTTGCTCTACGAGCCGCTCAATACCGCGCGCCTCCGCCAGGTGCACCAAGTGTAGACCTGAGCTTGATTCGACTTTGCCTGTTTGTCCTGGCTTTAGGTTGGGAACGATTTCGGAAAACATGCTGGGAATATCGCGCAGCTTGCGCCAGCCAAGATCACCGCCTCGAAACGAATAGGGCTCGATAACGCTCACAGCTTCGGAGAAGTCAGCACCTGCAAGAACATTTGCTAAGACGCCATCGACAAAATCTTCCTTTGCGGCGCGCTCATCTTTGCTGTCGGAGCGCGAGACCGAAACAAGTGCCTGAACGACTCGATACTCCGGCTCGATCATCGCCTCGCCTTCCTCGGTCGCCATGAAGTTATCGATTTCGCGCTCAGTGATATTGATGTCGCGCATTACGCTACCTTGCTGAACGCGCTGGATCGCAAGTTCGTCTCTTAATGACTCACGCATTTGAAGATAGCTCTGCCCGCTTTGTGTCAGCGCGTCTCTAAACTGTTCCAGCGTCAGTCGATTTTGTGACGCAATGCGGGCCATGGCTTGATCTAGCTGCGCATCGGGAATTCGAATTCCATAGCGGTCAGCCAGCTGCAATTGGATGCTTTCTAAAATCAGTCTATCCAACGTTTCTTGAACAAGCGTTTCGTCGTCAGGTAACTCCATGCCGCGTTGTGTGGCCGAGGTCTTGACTTGTTGAACGCGATCACGGACTTCACTGGACAGGATGATGTCTTCATCAACAATCGCCACAACGCTATCTAATGGAACGACCTGTGCGTTAGCTGAAAGAGCGATTGCGAATACGACCGCACCGATTACTTGATGAAAAAACTTACCGTGTAGCATTGAAACCTCTGATCATGTCTTGCATGAGATTATCGACTCTCCGGCCAAAGGAGCCTAACCCCTTCAGAACGAATTGAAATTGGAACGCACGATCGCGTCTTAGTTCAGGTTCTGGAATAAATACATTTGTGTCTCGTAATGCGTCGAGATAACTCACGTAGAGGAATCGTGCACGCCAACAGCAGCCATCGTACTCGACACCTATCATATCTTCCACGCTACTATCGATTTCGAGGGAGTATCGCAATGCGCCAAAGATTCGCCAGTTCTCGTCAAGCGGAATGTAGGCCGATGTATTGAACTGCTCCGTTACCGGACGTGTAGCAAGCGACTCCGGAGGCTCGCGCAATGTGTAGCCAATGTTAAACACCGCGCTGTCAGTGGGCTGATAGCTGACGCGAATATTCGCAGCGTCCAACGCTTTGTCGTAGGCATCTAGCAGAAGATTGCTGTGGACTGACCAACGCTCGCTCGCGGTCATGTCTAATGCAAGTGCCAGCGCTGAGCCATCCTCCGTCAGTGCCGAGTCGCCCTCTTTTAAGCGAATGCGCTGATCCGTGAAGTTAAAGATTTGCCCAACGCTCAAACTGACGCGTTCCAAACCCGTTTTTGGGTCGATTAATCGCGAGGTAAGCCCCAGCGCCAATTGGTTCGCATCGGCTAGCCTGTCGTGGCCAGAGAATCGGGTGTTTCGAAATAACTGACGGTAACTAAACGTAAGCTCGGCACTGTCAAAGTCAGGAATGCCACTGTGGTCGTCATGGCTCGAGTACAGATAGTGTGCCCGCGGCTCTAAGGTCTGAGTAAAAGAGCGTCCAAGGAATTCTGAAGAGCGCTCAAATGTGAGGCCACCGTCAATACTGGCAACCCATGATTCAACATGCTCGTCCCGTGTTTCAGCCACGCCTGGGTCTTTGAGTCGGTATTGAATGCCGCGGTGACTAATTTGGGTGTTAACAAAGCCATAGCTGCGAGAGATTGGGAGCGATACACCCACCTCATGAA
>CAJXZI010000217.1 GCA_913063005.1 uncultured Halieaceae bacterium
AACTGCGTTTTGGTCGCGGTTTTGCGAGGCCGCTGAGGCGATAGTAGATTATGAGTCCGTGCAAACAGCCCCTGAAGACGCCTCGAAGGCGGTACCAGTAGAGGTTCGCACCTTGCGGCGAGTTAAGGACCTTGTTGCGCCTCAGGAACGTATGCGCTCCAAATTAGGCCCACCAACGAGAACTGAAGTATCTCTTGCAGGGAACCTCACTCAACGGCGTTATGGCGTTGCACTTCACAGGGGGGTGGAGTTGCTCTCGAGACTAACAACCGTGCCTGAATCTTGCCCGGCAGAGGTTTTGGCGGCGGTGCGTTTTCAGCTGGTGAATGGTGGCGTAGACAAAAATGCGCTGGCCCGGCAAATGATAAATATCGAGCAAGATCTGAACAGATTGCTTTTAGATCAGCGAGGCCGTTGGCTCATTTCGAGTGAACATCACGACGCTAAAAGCGAGCTTTCACTGTGGCATCGAGAAACACAGCGCGAACTGATTATTGATCGAACCTTTATCGATATCACCTCTGGAACGCGCTGGGTTATCGACTATAAATCCAGTCAGCCGGGCGAGGGCGAGCCTTTAGATCAATTTATCGCGAGAGAGTCGCAAAAATATAAAGATCAGCTTCAAACCTATTGCACACTCATCAATATTTACGATGAGGAGAGCAAAAACGCCAAAGTCGATACGAAGGCGGCGCTTTATTTCCCTGCTGTCGCCGTTTTCGCTGAAGTGACGATCTAGCAGGGGCCCAGTGGAACGATCCCTGTTGGATTAATGCTGGCGTGACTCCCGTAGTAGTGTTCTTTGATGTGGCGCTGATTAATGGTGGCTGCGACGCCGGGCACAGCTGTGAGCCGCTTGACGTAATCGCTTATGGCTGAGAATTCCGAAAGTTTTTGGCGGTTCAGCTTGAAGTGTCCGTGGTAAACCGAGTCGAAGCGTACAAGTGTCGTAAATAGCCGCCAGTCTGCTTCGGTACATTGCCCCCCAACTAGATAGGGGGTACTCGACAATCGCGCCTCAAGCCAATCTAGGGCTTGGAAGACACGATTGAACTCTTCTTCATAAACAGCCTGCGTTGTTGCGAACCCCGCCTTATACACACCGTTATTGATATCGTGATAGATCCGTTGGTTGAAGGTATCGATTTCCGGACGTAAGTGCGCCGGGTAATAATCATCCGTGTTGCCCGTGAGCGCATTAAACGCAGTATTAAACATTCGGATGATGTCAGCGCTCTCGTTATTAACGATGGTTTCTTCTTTCTTGTCCCATAGCACAGGCACCGTTACGCGACCCTCATAGCCTTTATCCGCCGCAAGGTAGATCTCATACATCCGCTGACACCCCATGAGGGCTTCAGGCTCGGAAAACACCCAACCTTCCGACAGCATCAGCGGATCGACCACGCTGACAGAAACATGCGCGTCGAGGTTCTTTAAAGAGCGAAAAATAAGGGTCCGGTGAGCCCAGGGACAGGCGAGGGAAACGTAGAGATGATATCGACCTGACTCCGGTGTGAAGCGATGATCGTCCGCATCTACCCAATGACGAAACTGACTACTTTGTCGCTCAAAGCGGCCACCTGATTGATCAGTGTCGTACCACTGATCGACCCAAGCGCCGTTGATCAATAACCCCACAGACTCTCCCTAATGACATCTGAATTTTTGCAAGATTGGGGTGTTAATACGGAGTAGATTAACCTTCGTCTTTCCAAGCGCGAACTGCCCCAAAAACCTCTGCGGGAGAGCCCCCCTCGAATCTTCCTTCGTGAGTTAGCTGCGCGATAACCGCTGGTGAGCTCCACCGCAGAAAGGGGTTTATCTCAAGTTCTCGGCCAATCGTAGAGGGAACCGTTGGTATATTTTCTGCGCGCATCCGCTCGCATTTGCTCGCGTGGGCCAAAAGATCCTCATTGTCCGGCTCAACCTTTCGAGCAAAGGCAAGGTTGGCGAGGGTGTACTCGTGCGTGCAATAGACCGCAGTCTCCGGCGGAAGCGCGGCGAGTTTTGCCAGGGAACTTTGCATCATGGGATACGTCCCCTCAAAGACACGACCACAGCCGCCAACGAACAGTGTATCTCCGCAAAACAAGACAGACTCATCCGCACAGTGAAGTGCAATGTGATCGAGCGTATGCCCCGGAACCTCTAAGACAGCGAAGTCATAACCGAGCACATGGACGATATCGCCATCGCCGAGCTTTTCATCAATGCCTTCGATTTTTGGATTATCGGGTCCAACGACTCGGCAGTTTGTCTTTTCTTTGAGCGCCCTCACGCCGCCGGTATGATCGAAGTGGTGATGGGTGATTATGAGGGTATCGAGTATGACCCCACGCTCTTGCAACACTGCCAATACCGGATTCGCATCGCCGGGATCGACAACAGCAACGCGGCCCTCGCGTTCCAACATCCAAATATAGTTATCAGAAAAAGCTGGAATCGGGACAATAGTCATAAATAGGTCCTCAATAGCTTACAAATGTTTGCACTCGGTCGGAGAGAAGATACCCTTGTTGCATGGTAAAGAAAACTAACCAACAAACGCGTCTGAGCACGAAAGATCACCTCGCTGAATGGTATGACCGTACTGCTATTGGAAGGCGACTTCATCATCAGATCATCAGTGAATTGGATAGTCAGCTTGAGCGACTGTTCGGCTATCACACGTTATTTTTGGGCGTACCGCCCAATGTTTCGGTTGAGGATCTAGCGCACTCACAAACAAGGCTCGTAGCTACACCCGATGGCACGGCTGTGAAGGGCGCTCAATCCGTAGTTTGCTGGGATGAGGCTCTGCCTTTCGACACAGAGTCGATTGATACCGTCGTGATCTTTCACGGTCTCGAAGTATGCGACGAACCGCATCAGGCCTTACGAGAGGCGCACCGGGTGCTGGTTCCTAATGGCAATCTCATTATCGTGGGATTCAACCCGGAGAGTTTCTTTGGGTTGGGTTGGTTGCTAAACCGGTTTGTTTTTCCTGCAAAATGGCGGGGATTGAAACTAGAGCGCATTCCAAAGCTCATGGATTGGCTGTCGCTGCTCAATTTCCAAGTCGCTAAGCCACGTCACAAACTCGTGATCCGGCCTGTCGGGAAGGGTCAGCTTTTTCGGTGGATGGCGAGATTTGATGATTGGCTGGTGGATCACCAAGTACCCATGGGTGGTGCATTCGTCTTACACGCTCGCAAGCAGATTGGCGCGAGCATCAAGGGCCTACAGCGGCAAAAAGTGAGACCCAAGCTAGTTTCTATTCCGGTATCTCGTCCTGCCGTGGGTGCAGAAACACACCAGAGGAACGACCCCGCTAAATGAAACGCGTTGAGGTATTCACAGACGGGGGCTGTCGAGGTAACCCTGGTCCTGGCGGATGGGGAGCAATTCTGCGCTTTGGCGGTCACGAGCGGGAGTTATCAGGATCAGAGTCTGATACAACCAATAACCGAATGGAGCTTTTGGCCGCGATCAGTGCACTGCAGGCACTTAGCGAGCCGTGTTTGGTTGTCCTGACAACCGACTCTACGTATGTCAAAGACGGCATTACCAAGTGGATCAAAAATTGGAAGGCGAACGGCTGGCGTACCGCCGCCAAGAAGCCCGTGAAGAATCAAGACCTATGGCAGTCCCTTGACGCGCAGTGCAGTCATCACCAAGTGGAATGGCGCTGGGTTAAAGGGCATGCGGGACACGCCGAAAACGAGCGCGCCGATGCGCTTGCGAATGCGGCCATGGATCAGCTAGAAGGGCGTTAATGTGCGACAAGTTGTATTAGATACAGAAACGACGGGGCTCGAAGTGAGCCAAGGACATCGTATTATCGAAATCGGTTGCGTTGAGATCGTCGATCGTAAGCTCACAGGTCGCCACTACCATCAATACATTAAGCCTCAGCGAGCCATCGACCAGGGAGCGCTTGAGGTTCACGGCATCACAGAAGAATTCCTCTCGGATAAACCCGTATTCGCTCGAGTTGCTGATGAGTTTCTCGACTTTATCCATGGCGCCGAATTAGTCATCGTGGCACGTCGTTATAACCAAGAAGGCGCGGATGAAATCACCTTCTTAGATATCACAGCGACTTCGGATAATCGCGACACCATTGTGCATGTGGTTGAGCAAGTCG
>CAJXZI010000218.1 GCA_913063005.1 uncultured Halieaceae bacterium
AGTGAATCATAATTTGTTGACTTGAGCGTGCTTTCAGTGCAGCGTGAACTTTCCTCTTCCTCAGATTCGTCAAACGTTAGATCGAAGAAGTTAACACCATGAACCTTCTTCATTTGAGCACTCTGATGAGCAGGCGCCTGTGCCATGCATTCAGATTTGACTTTGTGGCTGTACTTCTGTCATCTTTATTGCGTACTCTTCCTGCCATACATATTCCACGCCTTTGTCGGACATGCTAGGAATCATAACGGGTTCAGGCAGACGCAACCGTGATGCAACAGGTAATAGCAATCGTAGCGCAAGTGTTAATGCAAATAGTGTCTTTAGCTTTTCTGGGGAGTTCATGAGGCCCATCACACCCGTTTTACTCTGCGGCGGTGTTGGCAGTCGTCTGTGGCCTGTTTCTCGACAGGGGCGACCAAAGCAATATCTCAATTTAATTGGCGAGCAGTCCATGCTCCAACAAACCCTCGCGCGGCTCGACGGCCTTGAGCAGGCAGCTCCGATCATTGTTTGCAACGATGAGCATCGGTTTTTGGTGGCAGAGCAGCTACGCCAACTCGGTATCGAAAAAGCGACGATTATCCTCGAGCCCGTAGGTAAAAATACTGCGCCGGCCATTGCCTTGGCGGCCCATGCTGCGTCGGCCCAGGACCCAGATTCGCTGTTGTTGGTCTTACCCGCCGACCATTACATTGGGCGGCCCGAAGCCTTGCGCGACGCCGTCAACGCGGCGATCGACGTTGCGTGTGATCAAAAGTTGGTCACCTTTGGTTTAGTACCGTCGCGTCCAGAGACCGGCTACGGCTATATCAAGCGGGGCGCTGCGATCACCGAGCATGCTGCGGTACTGGAAACCTTCGTTGAAAAGCCAGATAGCAAAACGGCAGAGAAATACCTCGCCTCGGGTGAGTACGTATGGAACAGCGGGATGTTCATGTTTTCCGCGCAAGCTTACTTGTCTGCTCTGGAATCGAGTCAGCCGGATATGGCGAACGCCTGTTGTGAAGCAATGAATACCGCCGAGCGCGACCTAGACTTTATCCGCCCCAATGCTGACATCTTCGCGACCAGCCCAGCTGACAGTATCGATTACGCAGTCATGGAGCACACGGCAGACGGCGCGGTCGTGTCGCTCGATTGTGACTGGAGCGATATCGGTGCTTGGTCCGCGCTGTGGGAAGCGGGTTCAAAGGATGAATCGGGTAATGTTATCGAGGGCGATGTCGTCGTCGACAATACGAGCAACAGCTACATCCGTAGCCAGTCGCGTTTGGTGACAACAACAGGTGTCAAAGACTTGGTTGTGGTAGAAACCGCTGATGCGGTCATGGTGGCTGACCGACATTCGGTTCAAGACGTCAAAAATATTGTGAACATTCTGAAGTCTGCGACTCGCAGCGAGGCGGATACTCACCACCGAGTGTTTCGTCCCTGGGGCTCCTACGAGTCCTTAATCGTCGGCGAGCGCTTTCAGGTTAAGCGCATTGTTGTGAATCCCGGCCAGCGGCTCTCGCTCCAAATGCATCATCACCGCGCTGAGCATTGGGTTGTCGTCCATGGCACCGCCGAGGTCGTGAACGGCGATGAGACGATGCTCTTGACTGAGGATCAGTCGACCTACATCCCCATTGGTGCCAAGCACCGACTGAGTAATCCGGGTAAATATCCGTTAGAACTGATCGAAGTGCAGTCGGGTAGTTACTTAGGCGAGGATGACATTGTGCGTTTTGAGGATGTTTACGGTCGCTCGCCCAGTTGAGGTCTAAGGCGGGTAGGTTGCTAGTCCCAGAGGTTGAAGCCCCGACATTTTTAGGCGTGAGTCAGCGATGAGATCAGCGATGAGAGATGAGATCAGCGATGAGAGTAATACCAAAATTGAACGGTGAAGAGGATCAAAAATGATTAAGAAGTGTTTATTCCCTGTGGCGGGCTACGGAACGCGATTCCTACCTGCAACTAAGAGCACGGCGAAGGAAATGTTGCCTATCGTTAACAAACCCTTGCTCCAGTACGGAGTTGAAGAGGCGCTTGCCGCAGGTATGAATAACTGCGCTTTCGTGACGGGTCGAGGAAAGCGCGCCATCGCTGATCACTTCGATATTTCATACGAGTTGGAGCACCAGATTTCTGGCAGCTCCAAAGAAAAATATCTTGAAGGCATCCGTGGTGTCATCGATCAAGGTGTTTTCACCATGGTCCGCCAGCGCGAGATGAAAGGCTTGGGTCACGCCATTCTGACAGGAGAGCCTTTGATCGGCGATCAGGCGTTTGGCGTGTTGCTGGCCGATGACCTTTGCATTAACCAAGAAGGTCCGGGTGTCCTGCAGCAAATGGCGGAGCTCTATAACCAGTTCCGCTGCTCGATTGTCGCAGTGATGGAAGTGCCTGAGGATCAGATCAGTGCATACGGTGTGATTGATGGCGAGGCAATGGGCGATAACTTGTATCGGGTCGATAAGATGGTCGAAAAACCCGCTGCGGAGGACGCCCCTTCCAATCTCGCGGTGATCGGCCGGTATATACTCACGCCTGACATTTTCGACATTATTCGCGAGACACCTCCAGGTAAAAATGGTGAGGTGCAAATCACTGATGCGCTAATGACCCAAGCGAATAAAGGCTGTGTTTTGGCCTACAAGTTCAAGGGCCAGCGATTTGATTGCGGCAGCGTGCCTGGCTTCGTCGAAGCAACGAACTTTGTCTACGAGAACATTTATTACGACCTTTAAGGAACCCATCCGTGTCTGATCCGATTCGCTGTTTTAAATCTTATGATGTACGAGGCCGCATCCCCGACGAATTGAATGAGGATATTGCCCGCCGTATTGGCCGCGGATACGCTGAGGTGATTAATCCCGGTACGGTCGTGGTCGGTCACGATATTCGCCTTACGTCCGAGTCGATCAAGGCCGCCCTTGTGGATGGTTTGCGCGAGCAGGGTGTCGATGTGTTCGACATTGGCCAATGCGGAACCGAAGAGATTTATTTCGCAACCTCGCACTTAAAGGTCGGTGGTGGTATCTGCGTGACAGCGAGTCACAACCCAAAAGACTACAACGGCATGAAATTTGTGCGTGCCGAGTCAAGGCCCATCTCGGGTGACTCAGGTCTCAAAGAGATACAGGCGAAAGCCGAGGCAGATGACTTCACACCCGCTGCGACGCGCGGCAGTTACGAGTCAGTCGATACGAGTGGCGCTTACGTTGAGCATTTGTTGAGCTACGTAGACACCAGCGCGCTCAAGCCGCTCAAGATTGTCTGTACAGCAGGTAACGGTGGTGCGGGTCGCGTGGTCGACTTACTGGAGCCGCACCTGCCGTTTGAATTTATCAAGCTGCATCACGAGGCAGATGGTCATTTCCCCAATGGTGTACCCAACCCGATGCTAGAAGAGAATCGTGTCGCCTCGGCAGCCCTAGTGCGCGAGTCCGGTGCCGACTTGGGTATTGCTTGGGATGGTGATTTCGATCGCTGCTTCTTTTACGACCACACGGGTGAATTTATTGAGGGCTATTACGTCGTTGGGCTCCTCGCGGCGGCTTTCCTAGCAAAGGGCAGCGACCAAATAGTGGTGCATGACCCTCGACTCACTTGGAATACCATCGATGTCGCGCAATCGGCAGGCGGTTCAGCAGAGCAGAGCAAAACAGGTCATGCGTTCATCAAGGAGACCATGCGCCGGGTTGACGCTGTCTACGGTGGCGAGATGAGTGCACACCACTACTTCCGAGACTTTGCCTATTGCGACAGCGGTATGATTCCCTGGCTCTTGGTGGCTGAAATTATGTCGACGACTGGCAAGACACTGGCGTCCTTAGTAGAGGAACGGACTCATGCTTTCCCTTGCTCGGGCGAGATCAACCGCACGGTCGCAGATGCACCGGCGCTGATCGCCAAGGTCGAGGATCTGTATGCGGAAGGTGCAAATACTATCGAGCATATGGACGGCTTGAGTCTCAGTTATGACGACTGGCGATTCAATCTTCGCATGTCTAACACGGAGCCTGTCGTGCGATTGAACGTTGAGAGCCGTGGTGATGAAGCGCTCATGCGGTCGAAAACGGAAGAGCTTCTCGCGATTATCGACGCGGCCTGAACACTCGGTGCGC
>CAJXZI010000219.1 GCA_913063005.1 uncultured Halieaceae bacterium
GCTCTTGTACCGCGCGGTGGCTGATGCGCGTGCCGCGTTGACTGACAAATAGCGGTGAGTCGAAGCTGAGCTGCTCATCCCCCATGGGGCGATACTTCATCCATTCGGCGATGGCGGTTAATGCAGGCCCGCCGACCGGAACGACACGTGTTTTTTGGCCTTTGCCAACGACGGTAATGATTTTTTCTGATGTATCGAGATCGTTGATATTGGCGCCGACCAGTTCAGATAATCGAAGCCCCGCGGAGTAGAGTAACTCTGCCATCGCATGGTCTCGTGCCATAAAGGCATTATCACTCTGATGGTTCAGTAGCTGACCCACCTGGTCAGCCTCAAGGCTTTTGGGCAGCGTTCGCGGCGCACGGGGAGCCCGAACGCCTGCTGTTGGATCGCTAAGTTCAGGGTGGCGCCGGGCAAAAAATTTATAAAGCGATCTTGTTGATGATAAGTGGCGTTGAATCGAGTTTGCCGAGAGTTTCTCTCGACTTAATTGTGCCACCCATCGCCGAAGCAGTGCTTGGTCCAGAGCATTTGCATCGTCAATAGACTGCTCGGAACAAAAGGCGACAAGCTTTTCAAGATCACGCCGATAGTTGGCAAGTGTGTGAGGTGAATACCCCTTTACGACACCAATGTATTGTAGGAAATCAGAAACCCCTTGCGTCAGGTCGACAGAGGTCAAAACGATTAATCCACCGTGCTCGGAGCATCTACCGACGGGTCACCTGCGGGTGCAACCGGTATGGCTAAACTTCCCATCACCGTGGCCAAGTATTCGAGGAACATCGTACCGTCAGCGGCGCTGTATCGTGTTGCATCCGACGAGCCTACAGCGATAAAAGCTTTTTGCCCTGTGCGGTGAGTTAAGACCGCAAGAGCTGCTGAGCCGTCACCACTGGCGTTACCGAAGAGCGAGCTCAACTCATGAGACCTTACGGGGCCGCTCGTTGCCTCTTTGCTCCCCAACAGGTGAATCGCGGTTTTGGCGGCAGCTGATGCCTCATCGTCGAGTAGGTGATACGCGGCGTGATCAATGTTGAAATGCTTCAGCATTAAGCTGCGAAATAGATTACTGGTGTCATCTTTCGGACCGCGGGCAGCCAAGGCAGCAATGACTTCTTGCGTGGCACTGAGTAGCGCCTCGTTTTGTTGCGCTCTATTAACGAGTAGATCAAGACGTCTGCGTAATTCAGCGTTTCGCTCGCGCAATACTGACACCTGTCTTTCGACTAATGAAACCGCACCGTCGCTCGCATGGCTGATGCTTAACTCATCGAGCGCTTCGGGATGCTCATCGAAAAAATTTGGGTTCTCTGCGAGGAATCGGAGAACGTCGTCTGCGCTTGGGCTCGTTGTGTTTGAGTCAGATTCCATTGTGCTTGCTAAAGCGTGAGCTTTCCCTCAAAAACAGTTTCGGCGGGTCCGGCGAGCCATACAGAGCCATCGCTGCCATCCCATGACACCTCGAGCTTACCGCCCGGTACAGAGACTGTCACGTTGTTGGAGAGCTGACCAAGTCGAATGCCGTGGACTACCGCGGCACAGGCGCCTGAGCCGCAGGCAAGCGTTTCACCTGCACCACGCTCGAACACCCGTAAACTGACCGTTGCGCTGTTTTCAACTTGCATAAAACCGACGTTGACGCCCTCGGGGAAGACATCGAGCGCTTGGATCATAGGCCCTATTTTCTCAACCGGCGTCGCTGCCACATCGTCTACCAACAGCACAGCATGAGGGTTTCCCATGGAAATGACGCCAGCCATGACAGTGACATTGTTGAGCGCAAGCGCGTGTTCCACCTCATCGTTGTCGGCTGTGAAGGGGATTTTGCTTGGTTCAAAGACGGGTGTTCCCAACTCAGCTTTAACATTCCCGCTGTCATCAAAGGCCAGTTTCCGTAACTCTGTTCCTACTTGCAGGGTGATAGTGGTGTTTGCTGATAGCCGTTGTTCGTGAATAAATCGACCGACACACCGCGCGCCGTTACCACATTGACCCGCCCTCGAGCCGTCAGCGTTGAAAATGCGGTATTCAAAGTCAGCATCGGGACGTTTTGGTGGCTCTACTATTAGAACCTGATCGCAGCCCACACCGGTGTGGCGATCCGCTATTTTCCGAATCTGCGCTTCGCTGAGATTGATAGCGGCGCGTACGCCGTCTATGACGACGAAATCATTTCCTGCGCCGTTCATTTTGGTGAACCGAAGTATCATTGGAGAGCCTCAGGTATTTGCTCATCCTGCCAGAGCGATGAGAGGTTTTCTCGCTGGCGGATGACATGGTGCTGGGAGCCATCTACCAGAATTTCGGCAGCGCGTGGCCGCGAGTTGTAGTTCGAAGACATGGAGAAACTGTAGGCGCCGGCTCCCATCACGGCGAGTAGATCACCTTCGCGTACTGAAAGCTCGCGCTCTTTGCCTAGGAAGTCACCGGTTTCACAAACCGGCCCCACAATGTCATAGGTGCTTTTTTTCGCACCTTCCTCGACTGAAACTTCAACTATGTTTTGCCAAGCTGAATAAAGCGCAGGCCGCAACAAATCATTCATCGCAGCATCGACGATCGCGAAATTCTTGGTGTCGCCTGCTTTTTCCACAAGCACTTTGGTGAGAAGTGCCCCAGCGTTACCAACAATCGATCGACCTGGCTCTATCATGAGCTCTGCGCCTAAAGAGTCTAACTCGGCGCGCACTGCAGAAATCAAATCCGACGGGCTTGGAATGGTTTCATCCGCGTATCTTATGCCGAGTCCGCCCCCGATATCGATGTGCTCAATATTGATACCCGAGTCACGCAATTCGAGCACGAGATTGCGAAGGTGCTGAACAGATTCGATAAAAGGCTCTATCTGAGTCAGCTGGCTACCGATATGGCAGTCAACGCCAACAGGTTCGAGACATGAAGCGCTTTGAGCGTGCTGATAGAGTGCCAAGGCGCGCTCTGCGTTTACGCCAAATTTATTCTCTTTTAGCCCTGTCGAAATGTAAGGATGTGTTTTTGCGTCTACGTCGGGGTTAATACGTATCGAGATGCGCGCGATTTCACCCCGTTCTGCCGCTATTTGCTCGATGAGTTGGAGCTCGCTTGCAGACTCGACGTTGAAGCAGCGTATCCCCACTTGTAGCGCTCTTTCGATCTCCGCTGGCGATTTACCCACACCTGAGAACACCACTTTTGAGGCGTCTCCACCCGCCGCAAGAACACGCTCCAATTCGCCGCCTGAGACGATATCGAAACCAGACCCGAGCGTCGCTAATAGTTTAAGGATGGCAATATTCGAGTTTGCCTTAACCGCGTAGCAAATAAGGTGTGGTGCGCTGCCGAACGCTGCCTTCCAAGCCTGAAAAGATTCAGTGATTGCGGTTTGAGAGTAGATATAAAGCGGTGTTCCATGTTGCTTAGCGAGCTCAGCGACGGGTGCGCGTTCGCAGAGCAAAGCGCCAGCTTGGCGCACAAAGCCATTTGGGAGGTCGAGATCGGGGGTCATAGTATTTTTTAAATGGAAGAGGGTGGTTGCGGTGGCGGAAGGCGAAGTTCTCCCGGTTGCCCGCAGGCTGCGGTGAGTGCCAGCAAACAGATAAGCCCTGTAGTTCTAAGAATTTTCACCTAGCACACCGTTGTCAAAATTGGAGTATAACATTGGTTTACAGCGTTACCGTGACTCGCGGGCAGGAAGTCGTTATCTTTGTGCTCGTTGTTTTTCGCGTTGACCTCATAAAATTCAGGAGACGGCATGAGCGCATCTGCCCGCTATTACGAGTGCATTGAAGATACTTTTGAGGATGTTGAAAATCGCTTAGAAGAACTTGAATCTGATCCTGACATCACTGTTGCGGAAGGTGTGATTAACGTTACGTTTGCTAACCGTGTGGTCTTTGTTTTCTCACGACAACCTGCTGTTGAGCAGCTCTGGTTGGCGACGCCAGGTGGTGGCTTTCATTTCGTATGGCGCGAGGATGCTAAAGACTGGGTAGATCCCGACTTTTGAGCATTGGGTACCGCTCAGCCACCATCCGCTTTACGTGGTTATGAAGGCTGTCGTTGTAATACAGATAACTGTTTCCGATAAACAACACGCGGGTTGGCGGAT
>CAJXZI010000220.1 GCA_913063005.1 uncultured Halieaceae bacterium
GGCATACGAGATCACACATCGTGACTGGAGTTCAGACGTGTGCTCTTCCGATCGTGCTCTTGGGTTTTTCACCTTTTGCTCTCTTTGAAGCGCGGCTTAGTGTAACGAGTGAAAGCGTTTCTTGATCACGTAGCTTGATGGCGTTTTTTTCTAAGGTATCCAGTTCTTCAAAACTGTAGAGGTCGTTTTTGAGTTTTTCTATTCGGTTCATGCTGGCGGACTCACAGGTATCGGTCGACGTTGGATATCTGCATCGCAGCACCCGAGACCCGCGCAACATACGGGGTTTTACTCGCAAAGCGAAGCAGTTACTGCAATTTCTCGATCGTGTCGATTTCGAGCGGCGATCAATATGATCAAAACTGAAAATTTCGTCGAAGACACCGGCGGTCACCTTCACTACTCTTCCCCCTAAGCAGTCGACGGTCTGCAGTACATGAAAGACGGTGACTGGGTCGAAAATTAGCCAGCCCTCGTGGAACTCAATAATACAGAGACCCGCTGGATCAAGGGGTGAATCTGCCAAAGAAATGATCTTTGTCGACGCGACAGACGAATTTACCCGATAATGTCCAAAATAAGTCGCTGAGCGAAACTTTGAAGACTTGAGTTTGTCTCAGCATAACCCCATGTTTCTGGGGACGTCGCTGTAGGTAAATATCACATGACACACGCTGCAATATCCGGTCTAGAAAACTGGCTGGGCCAACAAATTATTGGCCAGGCGGATCTCGTCCGAAAACTTCTTATCGCCATTTTGGCTGACGGTCACCTTTTGGTTGAAGGTGCTCCGGGTTTGGCAAAAACTCGTGCGATCAAAATGATGGCCGAAGGTGTGGAAGGCGACTTCCACCGAGTTCAGTTCACGCCCGATCTGCTGCCGGGCGATATTACTGGCACCGATATCTTCCGGCCGCAATTGGGGACCTTCGAGTTCCAAGCGGGTCCTATATTTCACAATCTGATTCTTGCTGACGAGATCAATCGAGCCCCCGCGAAAGTGCAGTCTGCGTTGCTCGAAGCGATGGCGGAGCGCCAAGTGAGTGTGGGTGGCACCACCTATCCACTTCCAAAGTTGTTCCTCGTAATGGCAACCCAAAACCCTATCGAGCAGGAAGGTACCTATCCACTGCCCGAAGCGCAGCTCGACCGATTCCTAATGCATGTAAAAGTGGATTACCCCAACTCAAGCGCCGAGCGAGAAATCCTAAAGCTTGCGCGTCGCGAGGCATCAACGGGTGAGTCGCTTGATCAGCCCGAGGTATCTGAGGCGACGGTCTTTGCCGCCCGTGAAGAAGTATTGAAGTTGCATATGTCTGATGCGGTCGAGGAATATATTGTGCAGCTGATCATGGCGACACGACAGCCTGAAGCTTATGACGCAGAGCTCGCAAGCTGGATCGAATACGGCGCCTCGCCTCGCGCAACAATTGGACTCGATCGCTGTGCCCGTGCACATGCTTGGCTTCTTGGTAAAGACTTTGTCAGCCCTGATGATGTCAAAGCAATGGCGCACGACGTGTTGCGACACCGACTCGTGGTGAGCTACGACGGCGAAATCGCGGGCGTAACCGCCGACAGTGTTATCGACAAGCTGCTGGATCTGGTTCCCGTAGCCTGAGTTAATTGGCATGCTGGAGTTTCTCCCCAAAGGGCACAAAGTCTCGGCAGAGCGACTCGTAGAGGGTCGTCACGTCGCGCAGTCGATTAACATCAATGCGCAATCCAAGGCGCTCGCGCTGTTGGCAGGCCGGCGAAAAATTCGTCAGCGCGGACGCGGCGTAGACTTTGAGGAAGTGAGGCTTTACGCACCGGGCGACGACGTGCGCTCAATCGATTGGCGCGTTACCGCGCGCTCGGGCGATCCTCATACAAAGCTTTTCCAGGAAGATCGTGAGCAGCCGATTGTGTTACTCGTCGACCTTCGTTCGCCCATGTGGTTCGGCTCTAAAAATTGCTTTAAGACCGTGCTGGCCTCACACATTGCCTCCGTACTCGCATGGGCGGGGCTCGACGCGGGAGAACGCGTCGGTGGAATAGCGATGACCAATTCTGGGCTGTTTGAGATTAAGCCGCAGCGCTCTAAGCGGTCAGTATTGCGGTTACTGCGCCTCATGGAATCAGCCCCTGCGCCCTCCTCGTCACTAGGCAGTGAGACTGGGGATTCGTGGTCCGTTGCGCTGAGTCAGCTCAAGAGTCTTTCAAGACCCGGAGCACGACTGATGTTAATCAGCGACTTTACCGATCTTCTCTCTGATACGTCGGTGGAAAAAACACTCCGCGACATCGTCAGCCACAGGCAAGTGGTTTGTTTCAAAATCACCGACCCGCTCGATGCGGAACTGCCTCCCTCGGGAAAGTATGCGCTGACGGATGGGAACAAGCAGATAAAAATGGACACCTCGATGCAGCGGTTGCGAAGCGCTTATAAAGACGACTTTGAGAAGTCTCAAGCTGAGGTCATCGATTATCTTCGTCGCTATCAGGTGCCGCTGGTCCCCGTCGACACCAGTGAAAACCCGAATGAGTTGTTACAGAGGGTGTTTCCTAAGCGATGAATCCCGAGCAACTGTTAGAACAACTCGCACCGCTGAGGATGCCTGAGGCCATTGGCTTTTTGCCGCTGGCGCCCGGTTGGTGGGCCGTTATCGCTTTGCTCTCAATCGTGTTGGGTACCCTCCTCTATTTCGCCTTAAGACGTTATCAACGGGACGCTTATCGACGGGCCGGCGTTCAGTGGCTCCTTGAATTGGAAGCCGAGTCCGCTGACGTACAAATGCTCAGTCGCGCTCTTAAGGCAACGGCGCTTAAGGCTTATGCGCCCAATGCTGTCGCCGGATTATCTGGCGATGATTGGCCGAACTTCCTGCGTCAAACCTGCAACAAGTTGGATGCCGACGCCCTCACTATTTTATCGCAGGTGCACCGTGCAGACCCTGAACTGCCCACCACGGTTGATTGGTATCACGCTCGCCTGTGGATGAAAACACACGAGGTGGCCAGTGCTTGATTTCCTCTGGCCCTGGGCCTTCGCACTCGTGGTACTGCCGTTGTTGATGAGGCTACTACCACCAGCTTCAGAGTCGTTAGGAGCCGCTATCCGTGCGCCGTTTAGCGCACGCTGGCAGCGGCTCCAGGGCGAAGGACAGGTGTCGGCATCGGTCAGCACGTTGAGGGTGTTCGGTTTGTTTCTCGCATGGATCTGTATTGTTACTGCCATCGCGCGTCCGCAGTGGGTCGGTGAACCCATTGAGCTGCCGAACACCGGTCGCGACCTCATGTTGAGCCTCGACTTGTCCGGCAGTATGCAAATTAGGGATATGCAGGTTGGGAACCGCACTATTTCTCGTGTTGAAGCGGTTAAGGCGATTGCCTCTGACTTCACTGAGCGCCGGGTGGGTGACCGCGTAGGCTTAATTTTGTTTGGCTCAAAAGCCTACGTACAAGCACCGCTGACCTTCGATACCACAACCGTGACGCAATTCATCAGAGAGGCGCAACTCGGTTTTGCAGGCGAAGACACCGCCATAGGCGACGCATTGGGCCTAGCGATCAAACGCCTCCGTGATCGACCTGCCGCGTCGAGAGTCCTTATTTTGCTGACTGACGGTCAAGATACCGCTAGCAGCGTTGAACCGATGGAGGCTGCGGCGCTCGCAGCGCAGCAGAATGTAAAGGTTTATACCATCGGTATCAGTCGAAACCTCGGTACGACCAGTGCACGCGGTGGTGAAGTCGACGAAGCGTTACTGCGCGCGATTGCGGAAGCCACGGGTGGCGAGTATTTCCGTGCACGCGATCCGAGAGAGCTACAGGCTATTTACGGCATCATCGATCAGCTCGAACCGGTAGAGCAAGACGCTAGCACCTTCCGGCCGCGCAGATCCCTGAGCTATTGGGCTATGTTGGCCGGTCTCTGCCTTGGAAGCATTGTGCTACTCACGGGTGGACTGTTGACGGGTCTGAGATCTCGAAGTGAAGGTGCTGCCACATGACAGATATCCACCTCATTCGCCCCGAACTGCTCTGGCTGTTACCTGCCGTACTGCCGTTACTGCTGATTGCATGGCGCCGACA
>CAJXZI010000221.1 GCA_913063005.1 uncultured Halieaceae bacterium
TTTTTCTCCGCGCACATACTGGTCTGTCATTTCACTCGAGAAATAACCGGGGGCATGAGCCCCCTTTTTATTTATCGCCTTCGCTTTTTCAGAAGCGGTAACTAAAGTCCAGACCATAACCACGCAGTGCAGATGGGTGGTTAAAGGTGCCACCAAACTCAGGTGCAGGAATTACTTCCTGAAGGTACTTCTCATCGGTCAAGTTGCGCCCCCAAGCTGTGAGCGTCCAGTTTGCTGCCTCAAGGCTAATGCGCGCATCAACCGTTGAGTACGCATCACGCGCTGACTTGGAAAAGTCCGAGTTGAACCCGGGCGCAAAGAAAGCGTTCCAAATTGTTGGCGTCTGCTCACCTTGCAGCGTGTGGAAATGCGTCTCTCCGACGTATTGATAGTCAACACGCGCCACAAGATCCATACCCGATCCAACAGAACTCACCCACTCAACGCCGAGGTTACCGCTCGTATCGGGCGCCTGTGGCACGTCATTGCCTACAGACAACGGACGGTTTCTGTTCTCTTCGATCTCTGAGTTGAGGAAGCCTGCACCACCGTAGACTGTCAGGTTCTCAGTCATCGCGAACGACGCATCGATTTCAAAACCACTGATCGTCAGCTCATCGATCGTCGTCACGGTTCTCAAGAGGCCAAAGGGACCTGCGAAGAACTCAAAGAACTGGTTGTCTTCAACATCCGTGCGGAACGCCGCACCGTTAATTCGAACGCGACGGTCCATGAACTCTGCTTTAAAGCCGACTTCGACCGACGTCGATACTTCTTTGTCGTAGTCGTCCGTGATTTGGAGTTGAGCATCAACCGCTTCTCCCGGACCACCAAAACCGGAGTTAAACCAGAAGTTCAGCGTGTCGCTGGTACCCACGCTATTGAAGCCACCCGAACGGAAACCGACACCATAAGATGCGTACCAGTTAACGGCATCAGAGGCTGCCCAACTGAGTGTCACTTTGGGCTGGAACTGATTGAAATCAGCGCTTCGGTTGGGAATCGAACCACCTGCTAAGGCAGGGTTAATTGGAAGGGGCGCGAACGTCGCAGGGTCAACCAAGTTCACGTTGAGACCTGAGTTGGAGACGTTGGGCACCTGGTTGTCAACGGTTCGCTCCTCGCGATCGTAACGACCGGCGATCGCAAGTTCGAGAGTGTCGGAAAGATCCCACTCAACCTGACCGTAAAAGGCGGTGACCGTGGTATCGAACTGATCCCAGAATAGTAGGTCGGTTGGGTTAGGGCCTGCCGCGGAAACGTAAGGCTGACGAAGGAAACCGTTACCTGTATCCGCGCCGTAAGCGACAACCACTTCGCGCTCGATTTCTGCCCAATAGGCGCCGGCAATCCAACGTGGACCTGTCTCGTTATTCGAGACCAATCGCACGTCAATACTCATGTCTTCCTGGTTACGCTCTTGGTATTGATAACCGTCACATGAAGTGGGCGTGTAAGGGCCATAGACACCCGCAAAGTCATTAGCAGGATCACCCGACGGTAACACTAGAAATGGCGCGGCAGCCGGTCCAAACAAGTCGGCACGCGCGAAACTGTTTAGCGTCGTGCGATCTTCCTGACACTGCGGCGTTAATTCGTACCCGTAAAAGGTCGCCGCAGTACCGTCGGAAAGTAAATATTCCTCGAGGTCGGTGTAAGCAAAACTTGCAACCAAGTCCATACCGTCCATGGCGTAATCAGCTTTGACCGAGAAGTCAGTCGTCGTCTGCTCGTTTTCACCAGGCACGTTAAACGTAAAGTTAAAATCGAGGTCGTTGGGGTCAGCGAAGAAGGCTGGGCTGCCGAAAGCCGCTTCGAAGGCTGGAATAGCAAAGGCGGCGTTAAAGTTGATAGCACCGCCACTGACGTCGGTATAGCCCGCTCGGAAATCAAGCTCCAGATCGTCGCTCACATTCCAAACGAGACGGCCGCGTGCGCTCGTGTCTTCAAGGTAGTCAACGGTGCCCTTTCCGCCGGCAAAGCTGTTGCTATAAAAGCCATCGGTCTCACGCGTGCTGACTGCGATTCGACCGGCTGCGTTTTCGCCAACAGGACCGCTCAAGACAGCACGAGCTTTGTAACTGTTGTTGTTTCCAGCTCCCACAGCAACTTCTGCTTCAACCTCATCGCCGGGTTTTTTGGTGGTCACGATAATCGCACCAGACACCGCATTTCGCCCATAAAGCGCCCCCTGAGGGCCTTTTAGGACTTCGATTTGCTCAACGTCAAACATTTCCTCGTTAAAGCTGTTTGGGTTGGTGCTCAACACACCATCAACAACGTAGGCAAAGGTTGACTCGGCATCACGTGTGGAGACGATGCCGCGAATACTCACCTGGGTATCACCGACGTTTGCTGTATCCACCAACGTTACGTTAGGAATCAAGCTAATGTAATCACCTGCACGCTCGATACCTGCACGCTCAATAGTCGTCGCATCGATCGCACTGATTGCAATGGGAACTTCTTGCAGATTTTCCGCACGTTTACGAGCAGTGACTACGACTTCTTCTATAGCAAAGCCAGATTCTTGTGACAGTGCCGTCGGGGCTTGCGTGGCCGCTGTTGCTGCCAAAACAGCTAGCAGTAGCGGTGACTTTTTATTCAACATGCGTTGACTCCTTTGTTGTTCTGCCGCTTCTGCGGCTTCTTCAAATTAAAAAAACGCTCTTCTAAGTGAAGAGCGCAAATCGCCAATCTCGCGTTTTATACGGTCAAAATCAGAAAGTGGGTGCAACCGGTGCTGGCATATGCGTTTCCGCCTCGCAGCGACTGCGAAGCTCTTCGACGGTACCTCCGCGATTAAACAGCGCAATATCACTGCGATCTGCAACGAGTTGCTCGCGCAGTGCAGTGGTAGCGGCAACGTTCACCGCGCCGTCCTCGATGACAACACCGTAGCGTCTCGCACCCTCTGCGGTGACCAAACCTCGGTCGACGTCGACCTTCACTAACTCAGGATCACGGGCGAAGGGGTCACCCCAGCCGCCGCCACCCCAGGTGTTAAAGTAAAGGACGTCCCCCTCTTTGACCTTGATGCCTTCAACCTTCGCTGGCAGCCACTCCTCGCTCCCGTCGGTTCGAACAAGGCGCTTCGTCGAGCGGCGTCCTGTCTCACCACCGAGCACGCCCCAAGGGTACGTTAACCAGCGCTCATCGTGGATGCCGATTTGTCCATCGGCCAAGAACCGGTAGGCTACAGACAACCCATTACCACCTCGATGCAGTCCCGCACCACCAGAGTCCGGGATCGTTTCGTAGCGCTCAATGCGCAAAGGGAAGTAAGACTCGATAAATTCATTCGGGACATTGGTAAAGCCTGGCCACAAGCTGTGCCCGTCGGGCCCATCACCCACTGGTCGGCCTGGAACTCCTCCAAAGCCGATCTGAAAGAGCTGGAACCACTCGCCTTTCTTGTCATAACCACTGTAGAACAGGTGTGGTGAGTCAGAAAAACCGGCAGCGTTGAGCATCATCTCGGGCGCTCCCATCCCTAGAAGGGCTCCCAAGATATCGAAGATCCGACCGAGGGCGTGCGTTCTTCCTGAGAGCGCCGCCGGATACTTGGGCTTCAACAGCGTGCCCTCAGGGATGCGAACATCCACGAGGTCGTAGAACCCATCATTGAAGACAATCTGTGGGTCGACCACGTTAATCGTGAACGAGCCAAAGAACATCTTGAACATGTCTTCGTTCAGGAAGAAGTTCACTGAGCTCTGCGCTTGCGGATCGGTGCCTGCAAAGTCGAAGATCGCTTTATCACCCTCGCGCCAAAGCGTGCACTTGATCTTGTAGGGGCCCATGCCCATACCGTCATCGCAAATATAGTCCTCGAACTCGCGCGGCTCCTCCGGAATGAACATACCGATGATGTGCTTCATAGCGTCGTAGTTGCGCTGAAGCATCGTATCCATCGTTGAGTACAGCACGTCATCACCAAAACGCTCCGCTAACTCGACCACCCGCTTAGACGCCGTGTTACAGGCAGCAACCAGGGCGTTCAGGTCAAAGCGGTTCCATTGCGGCGTTCGCACGTTGTGCAGAATAAG
>CAJXZI010000222.1 GCA_913063005.1 uncultured Halieaceae bacterium
CCAGAAAACCAGAAAACCAGAAAACCAGAAAACCAGAAAACCAGAAAACCAGAAACGTTAATGCCTCCCGACCAAAAAGGCTCACCTCACCCGTTACATCCGTTTTGAGGCACAGATATTTATGGGAACTGCCTGACGTGACGTAAACTTTGGGACAACCTGCCCTGAAGTGAACGAGATTCGCGGCACTAAGATCGCTGTGACAACACCTCCAAGTTCGCCTCGTGCTTCGATCGGTCAACCGAATACAACGATAGGCAAGCGATCATAATCATCCATAGTCCGAAAAGAACTGGGACATAGAGCCAGCCAAAAGTGGTGAGTACAGACTCGGGCACCTGATCAGGTGTGGCACCCACAGGGAACTGACTGATCGTCAACAGCACGCCAGCAACGGCAGCGCCTATACCCTGAGTCACTTTCCTAACAAAGGTCACCGAGGCAAAGAATACGCCCTCGTTACGGCGCTGTGTTTTGATTTCTGCCTCCTCCACCAAGTCAGCAATCATCGACGAAGACAGCGTTTGATAAGCGATGATGAGGGCGACGTCGACCACAATGATGCTAAGCACTAGCGGGAACAAGGTGGGGTCGCCGTTTTCGGGCATGAGCCCCAACAGCCTCAAAAATATAGGCGCTGGCGCCACGGTAAAGGCCATCAACCCGATGGTGATCGCACCGCGTTTTTTACCGAGCCGCTTTGAGATAGCCGGGGATATGAAAAACGCCATCAATGCGGAAATCACAACGCTCAGTGAAATCAAACCAATCTGCTCGGTAGAGAACCCCCAAAAGAACGTCGAGAAATAGAAGCTCAGTGTTGTCGAGACACCGGAGGCCACAGCACCAAACAGCGCCGCCAAAAACAGGGCCAAAAACGAGCGGCTCGCTAGTGTCTCAAAGACCTCTCGGTAAATGAGCCCGATACTCATTTGTCGCGCGGGTGGCGGCGGCTTCAAGTCGGGAATCATCTTATGTGTCCCGAGTGCCGAAATAATGATCGCAAAAAATATGACAGTAGCAGCGATAGCACCAACCTGGCCGTGCCCTTCAACGTTGAACATGCCATTACTGATGGTTGCCGTTGGAACGAGAATAAAGATGGTGGCAAACGCACCCATCAATGTACCGCCCGTCCAGCCAAAGAAGTACCGATAACTCAACATACTCGTACGCTCGTCATAGTCGCCCGACATCTCCGCGACCAAAGAGGAACTGGGAATTTCATAGACGGTGATCAAGGTCCTAACCAAGACCGCAATCGTTACGATGTAAGGAAAAAGCGCGTCGCCTTCGAGTCCCGCCGGCGGATTCCACAGAAAGTAGTAAGCCACTGATGCGGGTATGGCCGCCGCGTACATAAAGGGATGACGTCTACCCCAGCGCGAGCGCGTGTTATCCGAGAGATATCCAATAAGCGGGTCACTCAACGCATCCACGATCAATGCGATCATCAAGGCAAGGCTGACTAAATAGGCGCTAACGCCCATAACCTGGCTATAAAAGATCAGAAAGAAATAATCGAACCCGTTACTCTTAACACCAAAGGCCACCGAGCCAAAGCCGTAGGCAACCTTGCGTCCGATGCTGACTTCTTTTGAGCTAGACATAAAAAACCCCCGGTCGGGCGCTTAATAGAACGCCCGATAGATCAGCTCTGCCATTCTTTTTATCTTCAAAGAGCGTTCCGTGGATCGAGAGTAACGAATATCTGACAGCCTTAAAAGAGTCAAAGAACAGCTGCTCAAAAGCCGCAAACCTACGCGCCACAAGCCCCCGTAATTCGCATTAAAGCAACCGACGCATCAGCAAGCGCGAACTGTGTGCATCCCGAGCCCGCGATGATGTCTTGTCAGCGTTAGCCACACATGAATACGAGACTCGCCCACTCGCTAATCATTAGAAAGAAAACGCAGTGACAGGCTCGCCAGAATTAATAAACTCGTTATCATCGTTGGATGCCAATATTGAGACGACCTATGAAATACCTATTACTTCCCTTTGTCCTTTTGATCAATGCACCTTCGTTCGGACAAAGCCTGACGCTCAACGATGTGTTTGATGAACCACCCAGACTCAATGAGTCGATTCCTGCACCTAAGGACATCACAGATGTACAGGTAGGAGAACGCCATTGGTATCACTATGAGATCGTGAACTATCTTGACGCTGTAGCCGAGGCGTCACCCCGAATGGTGGCGCTTGGAGAGCATGCGCGTACCTACGGCGGAAGACCCCTCGTGAGCTATGCGATATCGACACCCGAAAATCTTGCGCGTCTCGATGAGATCAAAGCTGCCCGGTCTGCCATCATTGACCCGGCGGCCAAGGTTGATCTCAGTGCGCAGCCCGCTGTGCTGCACATGATGTACAGCATCCACGGAAACGAGCCCAGCGGCGCTAATTCCACCCCGTTGGTCGCCTATTACTTGAATGCGGCACAAGATGCGGAGCTTCTCGAGCAGCTCGCGGACGTTGTCATTATTTTTAACCCCATGCTGAACCCAGACGGTCTTGATCGTTTTGCCTATTGGAGCAACGCCCACCGGGGAATGAACCCAAGCTTTGACCCAAATGACAGGGAGCACGCGCAGTCGGTTCCCAATGGCCGCACTAACTACTACTGGTTTGATTTGAACCGCGACTGGTTGCCGCACCAGCATCCGGAAAGTCGAGGACGACTGAGCCTGTTCCACGAGTGGAAGCCCAACGTTCAGCTCGATTTCCACGAACAGGGAAGCAACAGCAACTTCTTTTTCATGCCCGGAAAGCCCGAGCGTACAAACCCGCTAACGCCTGATATCAATCAGGTTCTCACAGCCAAAATTGGTGAGTACCACGCGCAGGCCTTCGACGCCGAAGGAATCCGATTCTTCACCGAGGAAGGCTACGACGACTTCTTTATGGGTAAAGGCTCGACCTACCCCGACCTGTTCGGCACCGTGGGTATTTTATTCGAGCAACCCTCATCAAGAGGCGCAGGCCAGGACACAGTAAACGGTAAGCTCACCTTCCCCTTCAGCATTTCAAATCAATTCAGAGCATCGCTGTCCTCGATCAAAGCCACTGCTGCATTAAAAGATGAGCTTTTGAACTATCAGCGCAATTTTTACACTCAGCAAAAGCCAAAGCGTGGCCATTACCTTGCGAGCGCCGACGGCGACCCTACTCGGTTAGCAGAATTCGTTCGTATTCTCAGCGGACACCAGATCGAGGTCGAAGTGCTGGCCAGTGACGTCAAGGCAGAGGGCAAAACCTTCAAGGCCGGCGAAGCGATTGCCATCCCACTCGATCAGCCGCAGGCAACCTATCTGGAAACCCTATGGCGCGAGCAGCTCGAATTCGAAGAGAACGTGTTCTATGACGTCTCAACTTGGACACTCCCCTGGGCGTTCAACCTTTCTATTGTCCCCTCTCTCTCTGAAATTACCAAAATCATGGAACTCATTTTTTTTGCATATAATAAACCTAAATTAATTAGCTGTTGTGGAAGGATTCCTTTCAGGGTTCCCTAAGGTTAATACTTAAATGAGTTTTAATTCAACAACCTTTTCTTTTAAGAAATGTGTTCTAAAATCCTAAGGGTTTTGAACTAAAGATCTATTTAATTTTTGTAGATTTTTAAAATGATTTTGAAGGATTTTTTTACAAAAACACTGTTCGTGATCTTGCTACCATAGCCATGTAAAAGACCATTTACGTGGCGAAAAAAATGGAAACTTAATTGGGATAGAGTAAAATATTGTTCCAAGAAGTGTTCTAAGCTAAGTTAATCATAGTGAATATAATTGTACTACAACATATTAAAATAGAGGATCCAGGCTACATTAAAGATTTAATGCTATCTGATGGATTTAATTTAACCACGATAGAGTTAGACGAAGGTGAAAAAATACCAGAGGATCTTAGTAATTTTGATGGAATGTTTTGTATGGGAGGACCAATGGATACCTATATGGAAAAAGATTATCCATGGTTAATTGAAGAAAAGAAAAAAATTAAAGAATTTGTTGTAGATTTGAAAAAACCATATTTAGGTTTTT
>CAJXZI010000223.1 GCA_913063005.1 uncultured Halieaceae bacterium
GACGTTTAAAACGGGGAGCTGACAGTGCGTCTGACCCGGGCAAGAGAAGCATGGGCAAATCCTACAAAATGAAGCGCGTATCATACCTCGCTAGCGTCTTCGGGTGAATGTCCAAAATCGAGATCTGAGCTACACTCATCGCATGAGACAGTGGTTACTGATTGTAATATTGCTATTACCCGGCTGCGGCAACCCGACGGTTCTAGACGCCTTCGCGCCAGGAAATGAGCTCGTCGTGATCACACGCAACGGCCCTACCACCTATTACCTAGGCGCGAACGAGCCTGCAGGTCTTGAATACGAGTTATTCCAAGCCTTCGCTGACTCGCAGGAAATGACGCTCCGCATTAAAGTCGCATCCACCATCGAGGAGGTTTTCGACACGCTAGCCCGTGGCGAGGCTCATATTGCGGCTGCAGGCCTGACTCAATCCAGTGCACGTGATGAGCTTTTTACGTCAACACTGCCCTATCTCAAACAGCACCCTGTTGTCGTATACAAGGCAGGTCAATTCAGGCCTCGCAAGCTCGGTGACTTGGCTAATCTCGATATCGTCATTATGCAGGGCAGCCATCATCGAACGCGCCTCAGCATGCTTTCTGAGATAGATCCGAGGATTGAATTTCGTGTCTTGGAAACTGCGCAATCCAGCGCGGTACTTAGTGAAATTGAAGCTAATAGGGCCGATGTTGCACTGCTGGATTCGAGCGAGTTCTCTATGCAGCAAAGGCTCTACCCGAGAGTGGCCAAAGCATTCGAGCTCAAGGAGACACTCAATACGGTGTGGTATCTCGGTCTTGATGAGAGAGCGCCAAAATGGCGCGAGAAAATTAATGCCTTCCTCGCCAAAGCCACAAATGAAGGCCGGCTAGCAGATCTCGAAAATCGCTATTTTGGCAGTGACGCTGACACGTCGCGGATCGAGCTCTTTACCTTTCAACGCGCTGTTGAGAGCACCCTCCCTAAATGGCGCCCCCTTATCGAATCTGTCGCAAAAGAATTTAGGCTAGATTGGCAGCTACTGGCAGCCATCGCCTACCAAGAGTCTCACTGGGACCCGAAAGCCAAGTCGCCCACCGGCGTGCGAGGGATGATGATGCTAACCCGACCGACCGCAAAAGAGGTTGGCGTTAAAGACCGATTGGATGCCGAGCAAAGTTTACGCGGCGGTGCACGGTTTTTACGCAATCTACTTCGTCGACTACCCAACGATATCGGAGAGCCCGACCGGACATGGATGGCACTCGCCGCCTACAACATTGGCATGGCGCATTTAGAAGAAGCGCGAAGGCTAACAGAAGGTAAGGGTGGCGACCCACACCTATGGCAAGATGTCAGAAAGCATTTGCCTGACTTGCAAAACCCTAATGTCTATCCGCACCTAAGGCACGGCTTTGCGAGGGGCCAAGAAGCGGTGACCTATGTCGATAACATACGACATTACCAAGCAACCTTGGCGCTGCTGGACATCCCCTCACAAGCCATTTCAGCGCCTTTAAATCTGCAAGAGCTGACGGCTACGGCGGACGAATTACTTCAGTGGACACCGCTCAGCCTGTAACTAAGCTTTTGACGCCCGCCTTGCTTTGAAAAAGGCTCGGAGTAAATTCGCACTCTCATCTGCACCCAATCCTTCTGCCCAAGCTACGCGGTGGTTAAGCGAGGCGTTATCCAATGCTGAGGCCGTGCTCGAGACAGCACCTGCCTTTGGTTCTTTTGCACCAAAAACAAGCCGCGATACACGCGCATGGACCATCACACCGCAACACATCGTGCAGGGCTCAAGTGTGACAAAGAGCTCACAGCCCGGAAGGCGATAATTTTCCAGTGCCGCAGCGGCTGAGCGAAGCGCCAGCACTTCAGCATGCGCAGACGGATCGTTAAGTGTGATTTGCTGATTACAGGCCTCAGAGACGACCTCGTTATCCAGTACCACCACCGCACCCACGGGCACCTCACCCAGCTGCGCGGCCTTGGCGGCCTGCGCGAGGGCAAGCTCCATGAACCGGTGATCGGACGCCGAAAAGTCACTCATAGTTGCAGCGTCTCATAGTGGTTCAGCCGTGCAGAACCGCCAGCACAGCAACGCGAGTGCGCTCCGATAAGGCCGAAAATCATCTCCCATGGGCTTGAGCTTACCGGCCGAGGGACGCTCATCCAGCCCTTGGATGCGCTTAAACCCCTCCCGTACGGCGAGATCGCCAACAGGCCAAATATCGGGTCTCCCCAAGGAAAACATCAAATACATGTGTGCCGACCACTCACCAAAACCTTTGATGTTGGTGATCACCGCCACAGCATCTTCGTCACTCAGCTCTGGCAGACTCTCGAGAACGAGGGCACCCGTTGCCTCTGCTGTTGCAAGGGACTGGATGTAATTTACTTTTTGCCGAGAGAGCCCTGCACTTCTCAGGAGCTCCTCGCTAGCATCCAGCACGGCGGTTGCCGTCAACTGACCCTCGAGTGCATCAACCAACTTTTTGTTGATCGAGGTAGCAGCAGCAACACTTACCTGCTGACCCACCACAATACGCGCCAGCGTTTCAAAGCTGTGATCTCTCCGACGTTCATCAGGATAGCCGACTTGCGCTAGCGCCCTGGCAATACGCTCGTGCCTCTCAGCGAGCGCATCGAGCGACTGTTTTATGCTTGCCGTATCGAGTTGATAGTCCATGAGGAATCAGTAGACGGGGTAACCCAAATAGCCGTGAGCCTGAACTACGCCAAAATACAGCGCTGCAGAAGCGACAATCGCTAAAATTTCTCGAGGGATGCTCGCCGCACTCGTTGGTAAAGGGGCCTTCCCGTCTTGACGATTAATCAGAATGACTGAGATAACTGCCCAAGCAAGAAGCCCCCCAAATAGGAGCAGTGAGGGTGCATCACCATTCACGAGCAGGTGTCCCACGCACCATGCTTTGATGGCAGTGAGCTGTGGATGGCGCACAAGCGATGTCACCCGCACTTTGAGTGAAGACGCAGCCATCAAATAGAACGCAAACAGCATCAACGCATTGTTAACAAGCTCCCAAGTTGGCTGGCGTACCCACCAAACGGCACCCGTCGCACTCGAATAACCGGAGACCATGAGCGCAATACTGCCAAACAGGGCGAGCGTCACCACCAGCTTGCCGCCGTCCCCCATACTCTCCCGGGTAGCCGGCGCGAGGCGCTTAAAGAGGTGCGCTATCGACCAGAGCAATACGCCCGCAAGAAGCATCATCATAGGAGGCTCCCTACGCTGCCGCGTTCAGCTGTCTTGCCGCAAAATAAGCAACAACGAAAGTGATTATCTCAACAACAATGGGCTCGATCGTCATGTCACCGCCGTGAACAGTCGCAGCAATAATACGTGCAGGCGCAACCAAACCGACGAGACAACCACCCGTGAGGATCATTGTTGCATTACCTCGCAGCCCACCGACGATCAGTAAAAATCCGCTGCCCAAGAAAAAGGCTGCGCTATCGCCAATCTGTGTGGTCAATGCCGCACCTGTCAGCAATTCACTGCTGAGATTCGCCGCTGCCATTTCGGGTGCAAACACCCACAAGACACCCAGCAATAACAGGGGAATCCCCAAAATAATCGGACCAAACTTTGCAAACATCGTTTTTCTCCCAGAGTCTTTTTTGGTTATTGTGCGAAGTACTCTCGCTTTCCCAGCCTGTCTTGTAAAGCATCCGTCAAAAATTCAGGCAAAAAACAGGCAACAAGCAGGCAAAAAAAAGCCCCGCACGGCGGGGCTTTTAGAGTAGGAACTGAAGTCAAAAAACGCTTACTTAGATTTCGCTTCCTTGCGCGCCTTTGCCTCTTCGATCACGGTTGTCGCAACACTCGCAGGACATGGCATGTAATGCGAGAACTCCATAGAGAACTGGCCGCGACCTGATGTCATTGTGCGCAAAGAGCCGATGTAACCGAACATCTCAGCCAGCGGTACGTCCGCCTTAACACGAACACCTGTTGTGCCGGCTTCCTGATCCTTGATCATGCCGCGACGACGGTTCAAATCACCAATAACGTCACCTACGTGATCGTC
>CAJXZI010000224.1 GCA_913063005.1 uncultured Halieaceae bacterium
CTTTGGACGCTTTGCGGCAAAACAATGAGTGATGACGTTGATCTGCGATTGATGGATCCGTTTTACCGTATACGTTTTGACGACGGTCGTATTTTTGATTATTCCAGTGAAAAGTCAGAGAATCTTCGCCAGATCCTCGAGTACAACCCAGCTGACGCCAAAGGCTATGAGCGCTACCTCAAGGCGAGTGAAGCACGCCATAAAGTGGGGTTTGCATTACTCGACAAGCCCTTTAGCACCTTTGCACAACTTATGCGCTTTGCGCCCGACCTCGTGCGACTCCGCGGCGACCAGAGCGTTTACGCCTTGGTTTCGAAGTACATTAAAAATGAGCAACTTCGCCAAGCAGTCAGCTTCCATCCGCTCTTGATTGGTGGAAACCCCTACACCGCCAGTAGCCTATATTCTCTTATTTCCCATCTCGAGGTGACCGGTGGGGTCTGGTCCGCAATGGGCGGTACGGGGAGAATCGTTGAGGCACTGGGCGACCTAATAAAAGGCCAGGGAAGTGATATCCGCCTGAATGCGGAGGTTGACCAGATAACGACCGCGGACGGGAAAGCAACAGGGGTGCGCCTAAAGTCGGGCGAACACGTAGCAGCTAACTTAGTGGTGTCGAATGCGGACTCCGCGTGGACCTATAAATACCTGCTTTCGGAGACGGTAAGACACAAGTGGACTGATCGCCGCATAGACAAGGCTCATTACTCAAATGGCCTTTTCGTTTGGTATTTCGGTACGAAAAAGCAATATCCAGATATCCCACACCACTCGATTATTCTAGGACCACGATACAAAGGTCTGCTGACGGATATCTTCAAACACAAAAAGCCCACCGAAGATTTTAGCTTGTATCTGCACCGACCCACGGCTACCGACCCGTCGATGGCGCCCGAAGGGTGTGACACATTCTATGCGCTCGTCCCAGTACCCCACTTAGACTCTGGCACCGACTGGACGACGCATGCGGAAGTCTTCAGAAAGGCAGTCGAGGAAAGACTTGAGGAGACTGGCCTCCCTGGACTGGGAGAAAATCTAGCGACCTCGTTGATGCTAACCCCTCTCGACTTCCAAAACCGACTCAACTCGGTCAAAGGTGCCGGCTTCTCTCTGGAGCCCCGCATCACCCAGAGCGCCTACTTCAGACCTCATAACAAAAGCGAAGAAGTCGATGGGCTATATTTAGTGGGCGCGGGCACCCACCCCGGAGCTGGAATGCCTGCTGTGTTATCATCGGCAAAGGTTATTGACAGCCTGATTCCAGCGGTAAGTTATGTCAGCTAACCGTTTTCTACCGACGCCCAGTACAGATATGGGCCTTTGTAAACAACAGCTATCAAATGGCTCGCGTTCCTTTTATTTCGCATCCCACTTGCTGCCATCAGTGATGCAGCACGCAGCATGCGGGCTCTACGCTTTTTGCCGCGAAGCCGACGATCTCGTCGATGAAGGGGACGACCCGAAAGCCGCGCTCGAATTGCTGCATCAAAGGCTCGACAAGATCTATGAGGCCAAACCTGAGTACAGGCACACCGATCGCGTATTAACCCAGATCGTGCACACCTACCACATGCCGCGCGGCTTGCTGAATGCCCTCCTCGAGGGCTTTGCCTGGGACGCGGAAGGAAAGATCTATCACACGATAGATGATGTTTACGATTACAGCGCTCGCGTCGCGGGGGCCGTTGGCGTCATGATGTCGGTGCTCATGGGCGTTCGCGATCCAAAGACCCTAGCACGAGCTGCTGACCTTGGTACCGCCATGCAACTCACTAACATCGCAAGAGATGTGGGCGAGGATGCGCGTCTAGGGCGCATTTATTTGCCACTCGATGAGTTAATTGCGGAGGGTGTGAATCCTGAATCGCTCTTAGCCACACCCGAATTCAGTGATGGACTTGGTGTCGTTACCCAACGCTTGCTCGAACGCGCCCAATGGCTTTATCAACGTGCAGATAATGGCATTGCCCAATTACCGCGCAAGTATCAACCCGGCATTAGAGCGGCGCGCAAGCTCTACGCGGCTATCGGCGATAAAGTAGGCGAGATCGGCTATAACTCTGTCGATCAGCGCGCAATTGTAGCAACGGGCAAGAAGTTTGGCCTGCTCTCGAGCGCAATTGCGTTTGCTCAGCCAAAAAGCGAGGGTTTGGACACTCCCGCCTTGCCGCAAAACCAATTCCTGATTGACGCCGTCATTGAGACAGGCTTGGCCGCACCGTCAGTAAAGTCAGACCCCTTTAAAGTGCGCACGCTTTGGATGCTGGACCTATTTGAGACCCTTAGAGAACGGGATCGTAACGCGCGAATCGCCCGCCTTAGATAGCCCGTAGATTATCTTACGCATACGAAACGGTAGTAAGCGCTGGACCCAAAAAGAAGCAAAACGATCCAGGTCTAAACTTTCGTGCATCACACTATTCCCCGACGCATCATGGAGGTGACTTCGGGTATAAAACGGTGTGTCCTCCAAAGTTTTTTTCACTGTGAAACCTTGGTGACTTCGAGCTGGGCGCTTTACGCGCCAAACAGGCCCGATATTGAGATCTCTGCGAGGGGCTGAATGTTCCGACGACAACCCGTTTTGTCCATTACCGAACAAAGTCATCAAACAACTCTCACCATCACGAGCATTCGCCTCGTAAACAATCCGGCAGTTGTTCCCGAGATCCGCCCGGGACCAGTGCCAATCACTGAACGTCTCTTCCAGCGGCACCGTGCCGCCGTTGGTATCCATATATGCCCCACCTGACCACTTTAAATCGGGCACCTCAAGATCGACGTCAACTTTCGTTGCCGGCGCGATTGGCCACCACCGGTGCTGCCCCCCCGAATGCAGGCCGTAGCACTTATCAGTTTTGTCGCGCAGATCGACGGACACCGTACCTCGAATAGGCCGCCGCATCGGCGCGGAACGCTCGTCTATCACGACCTTTAAATAACGTCCATCAAACGTCATTGATGAAGGTCCGACTCGAAGCGAATGGTTGGAGGTCTCAAGATCTCGCATTCGTCGTTCCGTCATCGCCCAATACTTGCGTTTGGGCTCGTAAAACACCGCGTTCACGCACACGAATTCGCGCGGATCCGCATCCCCGCGCTTTCGTGCAGAGGCATAAAAAGGCGAAAACACTGTGCCGATGAAGAAAATTAACGTTAGACCGTGTTGTCCGCAGTCACTGAAGCCGTCGATATACCACCATCGATAGCCGTTCTTTCCGACCGGAAAATCAAACCCCAAACCTTCCGTATTTGCTAGCGGTCTCTGCTCCATCATTTATCTCTCGCTCTTCGCTTGCAGGGCCTGCAAGATCGGCGTAATGTGTAAACTAATATAGACAGTATAAATGTACAAATAAAATAACACTCACCCGCGGGGTATTGGCCATGGACAACGCACTACTTGATTGCGAACAGCACATAGAAGAAGCAATGGCAGAACACGCCACCGCTCAATGCCCGCCGCTCCTAGCACAAGCGCTGAACTATTCAGTGTTTCCGGGCGGCGCTCGAGTGAGACCACAACTCTGTAAAGCCGTCGCCCTTGCCAATAATTCAAGCGATGTGGGTCTTGCGAACGCTGCAGCAACTGCCGTTGAGCTTTTACATTGCGCATCGCTAGTGCACGACGATTTACCCTGCTTCGACGACGCTACGCAGCGACGCGGAAAACCTTCGGTCCATGCCAAATTTGGTGAACGCATCGCGGTACTAACAGGAGATGCGTTGATCGTGGCCGCGTTCCAAACACTCGCGGCACATGCCGTGCACGCTGTAAGGATAGAGCGCGTACCCCTCGTCACAACGATTGTGGCCAGAGGCGTTGGTGCACCACACGGAATATGTGCGGGGCAAGCATGGGAGTGCGAACAGCGAGTCGATCTTTCCCGGTATCACCGTGCAAAAACGGGCGCTTTATTCGTTGCCGCCACCTGCGCCGGTGCGGCCTCAGCGG
>CAJXZI010000225.1 GCA_913063005.1 uncultured Halieaceae bacterium
CGAATCGCGATGATGTTTTCACCATCGTGTTCGACTTCGATACCACACATTGTCTCGCAGAGATGGCAGGTTCGATAATGAAACTGTGATGGGTTATCGCTGGCTTTTCTTGTCACGCTATTACTCGTAATTATTATTTTTGGCTTGAGTCCATCATCAGTAGACTCTACACACCTCTTCTATTTCTTGGGGTCACAACTCCTCTGTAACCCATTGCTTATGAAGTGATCGCACAAACGGGGCCGTTTGCTCAAGCTGCACCTCGCGAGGGTGCGCTAATCGCTCTTCCACAATATCGATCACCATACGCGTTATCGCGGGTAAGTCAGTTTGCCGCGCTTCGTCCAGGGTTAGCCAATGCAGGTCGAGCAATTCTCCCGTAGCGCTTCCCAAGGTACTTGGGTCTGAGTGAATAACGTCGTCGAAGACCATGAAAAATCGTGTATCAAAGCGTCTGGTGCGGTAGGGCGGCGTGATGGCACGGGCAATGAAGTCCATCGACTCCAAGGGCGGAAGAACCCCGTGTGAGAAGTAGTCCTGCCAGCCAGCATTGGTGGTTCTTACGCTATCTGACGTAGGCTTCCCCACAACGAGCCCAGTCTCTTCGTAGGTCTCTCTAATTGCTGCTAATGCGAGTCCCTTGAGCTTCGCGTCGGTCACCAGCGCTTGCGTTTGTTTTCTCAAACGATTCATGACTGGCCTGGGGAGTTCGTTGGGCACATTGAGTCGCTGGTCGATTAAATCGAGGCGACCACCGGGGAAGACAAACTTACCTGGCATGAATTTGTGCTTCATTGAGCGTTTGCCAAGCAATAATCGCGGCTCATCTCCTTGTCGAACAATGATGAGTGTTGCGGCGTCTTTTGGTTTAACCGCCCGCTCGTTGCCTTGGCGGTATTCCTCAGGTCTTCCGGGTGTTGTGCCGTAACGGCTCATGTCGGTTACCACTTTTTTATTATTGTACAGCCGCCAACAATAGGTGATTTTCGGAACCTATGCACTCACAGAGAGTTGTCATCTGGACTATCGACGTGCGAACCTGCAACGAGTGCGTGATACCCGTGAATAGCGGGAGCCGCGTTGAGAGCACAGCGGTACAAAGAGGAATAAATGATGGACTTAGTGGCTTTTGAAGCTGGGGCAAAGAAGAATTGCCCGATCTACGAATTTTTGGGGCTTTCTGTTCTCGAGGCAGAAAACGGCGTTTTCAAGGCGACCATTCCCAACAGCAAAGAGGCCGGTAATCACATTGGGATCATGCATGCAGGGGTTTTATTTTCTCTAGGAGAATTTCTCGGAGGGCTGATTACTGCCCGCTATCTGGATAATCCCCGCAAGTTCCAGCCCGTCGTTCGAGACCTCAAAATTGACTTCAAGGCACCTGCGATGACCGACATCACGGCTACAGCGTATTTTAGTGCTGAGCAGGGAGTTGAGATGAACGCTAAGCTCGAGGAAACGGGTCGATACGACTTTCAGCAGAAAGCTGTGCTCACCGACACCAATGGGACTGTCGTTGCTGAAACGCTAGGCTCCTACGCATTGCGCAATTTCATGGGTTAACAAGCCTCAGATGGAAGCGGCGGTGAGTTGGGGAAGACGCAGAGGCGTAGTTAATAATCCGTCCTGAAGGCGCACCCCAAAAATAGCGCCAAAAAACCTCGTCGTGTCCATCCGAGACAGATCACCGCGAAGCGACTTTCATCGTCTTTCGAACACGGGCGGGACCGCTTCCTGTCGAACGCAACGCGGCGGAAAATGCTAGGACGTAGGGCGGAGCGCTCGGCCTGTTTGAACGCTAAAGCCGACTAGAGCGTCAGGCCGCCATCAACCACGATCTGCTGACCTGTGACGTAGGCAGCGAGCGGTGAGGCGAGAAAGAGCACACCGCCAGCAATATCCTCGGGACGTCCAAATCTGGGAATGGGGTTTGTTTTTTTAAAGGCGGCCTCGTTTTCTTCGCCTGACTGATTCACGGTAAGTTTCGTCGGCACCATTCCCGGTGCGACTGTGTTGACGCGGACGCCGGTGCGGCCCCATTTCTTCGCCAACGCTTTGGTAAGCTGAACGAGACCCGCTTTACTAGCGCTGTATGCTGGATTGTTGAGCGCAGCGCTGATGGTTACGACCGAGTCAATGTTGACGATGCATCCTTGGGTTGCGCGAAGGAGCGGATAGAACTCGGTACACAGCTGCATGGCGCCTGTCAGGTTGATATTGATGATCTTTTCAAAGCCTGCCCGCTCAAACTCCTCCTTTTTCCATAGAACAGAGCCGATGCAATTAGCCATTACATCTAACTCGATGAATTTTGCAGCGAGGGCCGTAATGGCATCCGGATCCTGAACGTCCAGCTGATGGAAGGTGAAGCGCCTAAAGTCATTTTCGTAATTATCTGCTGGTCGCGTACCAGTGATTGAGACCTCAGCTCCCGCTTCAAGAAACGCGGAAGCAACCCCATAGCCAATGCCGTCTGAGCCTCCGCAAACGAGAACGTGCTTACCTGAGAAATCGAGTGCGTTAACTAAACTCATTAGCGTGGACCCTGCCCATCATCAATTTTGATGACCGTGCCAGTTACGCACTCCGAGGCGGGCGACACTAAGAAGAGGAGAGTACTGTCCATCTGCGCAGGGTCACATATTCGTTTTCGAGGAAATCCTTGCGAGATATCACCCACTCGCGACAACATGCCGTCCATCATCTCGCTCGAGAAGGCACCCGGCGCGATGCAGTTTACGTTTATATGATTGCGCGCCCATTCCATGGCGTGGGACTCGGTCATGCGGACAACCGCACTTTTGGTGGTTGAGTAGAGCGTGGTTGCAACCGCACCGGTGATGCTAAACGCGGCAACAGACGCGATGTTAACGATTCTGCCGGGGAGTTTCTGCTCAATGAGCTTACGCGCAACTTCGCAGGACAGGACCCACGGTCCAACCAAATTAGTATCGAACACTGCATCAGTCAGCTCGTCAGACATTTTTACGGCACGCTGAGCGTCGGGGATGCCTGCGTTATTGATCAAGATTTGAATGGTCCCCAGCTTTGCCTCAGCCTCTGCAAGCGCTGAGCGAATGCTTTCTCTTGAGGTCATATCAACTGGGATAGGCTCACAGATTCCGCCATCAGCTCTGATTTCTTCGGCGAGCGCCTCTAAGCGCTCAACACGGCGTCCCGTAAGCGCCACTTTGGCACCGCAGGCAGCGAGCACTTTAGCAAAGCGCTTACCGAGGCCCGACGTGGTGCCTGTTACGAAGGCGACCTGGCCTGATAAATCGGTGGATACATTGGGAAGTGGAAACTCAGACATCGCATTTCTCTTGTGCTTGTTGTTCAAGAGACGTAAAGATGTCGGCCACCACTAAAGAATGCAAGCGTGAGATAACAGAAGCATGCACTGCGGATGAAGTCGTGGGCGATTTCTTCAAGCGATTTCAACTTGGGAGGCGACGACGGTGAAGCCAACGGCGAGCAAAGGTTCTGCAGGTTTGAAGCAGCATCAGTAAGAAAGAGACCACGGAGAGAGTAAGGTCATGCATATTAAAGACGAAGAATCTCACCCGGATTTACAGAGTCAGGTGCCGGGTCTGCGACGAATGGCACGCCTTATGAAGATCCCGGGATTCATCCGTCTCTTTGACTGGGTTAGGCGAAAGGAGATGGGTAAAGACGTCGAGGGACTGGATTGCTCTTCGGTGAACATTGCCAGCAGTTTGGACGGTTACTCAATCAGGACTCGGGTTTACAAGCCTAAGCATGTTGAGGGTCCGCTCCCGTGTTTAGTCTATTTCCACGGTGGTGGCTATGCGATGGGCGTGCCTGAAGGATCAGCTGAATTGATCAAGAAGTTTATTGAGACCCGTCCCTGTGTGGTCGTGGCACCTGATTACCGCAAAGCGAAGCATCGACCTTACCCTGGTGGCTTCCAAGACTGTTATGACGCACTTATATG
>CAJXZI010000226.1 GCA_913063005.1 uncultured Halieaceae bacterium
CCATGGGCGCGTTTGCCTCGGTGGCTGACTCATCTTGCGCGCACCCAGCCAGCAAAACACTCGCGCTCACACTTACACTCACAAACAAACCAGCTAAAAGTTTTTTGTTCATCTCATTCACTCCCATTGGACTGATGTTTCAAAAATATCTACTCAGGCTGCGCTGATGGACCCTCGCCAATCAGACCACCCGACAACTCGAATAACTTCTTCCTGATAGCCTGCGTTTTTAGCTCGTCCAACGAGGCGTCAACTAGGCTCTGTTTAAAGAAGGGAATAGTCACTGTGCCCTCTGTACGCTCATCGGAACCCGGCTCAATGAGCCCGTGTTCCTCGAGCGTATACATAAACGGCAGAACCTCGGACAACAAAGGAGAAAGCAGCCACAAATACCCGTCGCCGGTATTTTGCTTATCGCTCGCAACCAACAAAGGCGACATAGCGAGCGCCACCCCGGCTATTAAACATCGAGCCAAAGCCGCTCGCGCTTGCTTTGGATTAATAGACATCCAGGTCCCTCGCAGAAACGACTTCTCCGTTGTAGACCTCCCGCACTTCGCTAAGGAGTGTTTCATGGCTCGAGCCCCACAAAAGCTGGTGATACAGCACCAATAACTTGGGTCTCGCCTTGGCAGCTAGCTCGCCTAGCTCGTGGGTAGAGGTGTGGTTACCCGCATGATATTTCTGCCAGCGCGGCTCTTTCTTCCGGAAGCCTTCGAGGCTGTAGACCTCGTGAATTAGGATATCGGCATCTTTTGCATACTCGAGCAAGAGATCCGACGGAGCGGTATCACCGGAAATCACAATGACTTTATCGGGTGTTGTGAACCGATAACCCCATGCGTCGGGCCAGCTGCCATGAGGTACGCGAAACGCCTCAACGGTGACGTTGTTGTCTTTGAAAATAATTCCAGTATCGGTGATCTCAGTTGTAGCAATGCGCCACCCCTGATTGTTGGCCGGCTGGTCGCTGTAGAGGCGATAGCGAATATCCTCTTCATAGGCCGCGATAATGTTTTCAGCCATCGAAGCTGTGCCCTCTGGGCCGAATAATTTAAGGGGGCGATCGCGCCCGGCCACCCAGCTGGTCAATAACAAGTCGGGTAGGCCCACACTGTGGTCGGAGTGCAAATGCGTGAGGAATGCGTAGTTCAGTTTTTCGACCGAGAGGCCCGGGATATCTCCCCCATAATCGGGCGACAATGAAGCGGCGCGGCGCACAATGCCCGGTCCGAAATCAACAAGATAGGCCTCATCGTTAACCACAATGGCAACGCCAGGACCGGACCGCTCTGGAAACGGATTGGGTGTGCCCGTGCCGAGCATAGCCACCTTGGTGGCGGCAGTGTCGGCATGGCTCGGTAATACAAAGGCCCAAGAGCACAACAAAAATAGTTGCAGGCAACCCCTCTTAAAGCCCGTCCTGAAGGTGTTCGTTCTGATTTTCAAAACCGAGTCCCCTGAGTGCATCTGGTTGAGCCGTTTAACTTCTCGAGTAGCACACCCGCCTTATTGATATATCACCGAGACTAAATGCTAGACGCTGTCTTAGCTAGTCTTTGCTTAGCGTGTCTTGGCTTGGCCGCTCTCGGCTTAGGAGACGTCGGCACATCTGGCTACGACCTTTCGGTTCACTGATACTGGCCTCTACTACGTTGCACGAGACTCGCATTGCGCGGACTGCCATAGCGTCAAAATTATCTATACCCTTGTTTGGAAAACCCTTACGCGTCCGATGAATGTTGAATCGATCGGAGAGCTCACCCCCAAAGTAGGCTTCAATGCGCTCTCTACCAATACTGAAGCCAAGTAGGCCGCCCCATGTTGCTGCAGGATTATCTGCATCCCAGCCAGTGAGAACCGCTATCTTCATTGTTTTCTGAAAGTCTCCCTCTCCATAAAAAAATGAGATCAGGCTTGCTGCAAAATTGATACCCGAAGCGAAACAGCCATTGCAGTAAAGGCCCCTTCTCGACATGTCGTAACCGTCAGCCTGCTGCACTTGGTATCGCTCATAGATCCGATCTCTGGTCACTTCCCAGGGCAAACCCGCACGATAATTCATCAAAACAAAATCAAACATCGCGGCGGGAGTTGAATCATCAGGTAGGTATTGGCGCGCATTTAGAGCCAACGCCATTAGTTGCTCAGGCTCTAATCGCCCACGAGGCTCACCCGCTACCAGCGCATGCAGGACGACATAAAATTCGGCAGCAAGAACCGCATCACCGTATCCTGCAGTGCGAATCGGAAAATACGCTAAATTCAGTGCCACATCTGGCTGGGCAGGCGCCAAAAGACCAAATATTTCAGTAGTCAGCTGTGCATCGATCATTTCACCATAAGCGTTGTTGGCAGGCGCTGCCGTTTGCGGCGGCCGCACGCCACTTAACATCAACTCATGCGCCGCCTGATTCGAGACCCACAAATAGTTTTGATAGACCTCACCATCCTTGCCGTAAGGTGTTGGTAGCTGCTCGTTGTAAATATGCGCCAGCCACGCATCGCGGATGGACTCAGGGTCTAACCTGCCCAACCCCAGTTCATCCATCGTAAACAAATACATGTATTCAATATCGGTATCGTCGTCCGCACCCCATGTCTCGCCAGGACGGCGCAAAACAAAGTCTATGGTGGGCGAGATCTCGCTCGGTAAATCAGACCAAATAGCCGGTTGGTCACTACTGCCCCAATCGTCCCGCGTGTAAAACTGTCCGCGCGAACCTTCGCCGCCAATTTTGTCCATTTCAGTAACGAGCCCGGTCCAGTTACCGATGGATTGCCCAAGCCAAAAGCCCTGCCAGCGATCATTCAAACGCTCTTGTTCTGTATCAGTAGGAATAGGTCCGCTTGGCGCATTGCTGCTACAACCAGCAGAGACGAGAAATGAAAAAAGAAGTAAGAATTTACAACTAACGATGCAACGTTCGAGCGCCCTTTCTGGACCCGCAAAACCGAGACCTCCGAAGCCCCAGCGCTTTGGCACTTCTCTTCTTGCCCTAGTAAGACGAACGCCCATTATTGTCCTGTAAGTCACCATCTCGCAGGCAACGCTTGTCAATCCCTGTTGCCCGCCTTGTACCCTGCGTGAAACCTTGCGCTTTGCAGGTTACCCTTGCGCGAATGTAATGTCAGTTTTGAGAAGTTTAGATGCGAGACGGCGTCGAGCGCTTTTACCACCTAAAAAACACGACTGTATCGCTGGTTGTTGACTGCCGTGGCTCGCAACCTGCTATCGCCTACTTTGGTACAAAGCTTGCCAATGTGAGCGAGTCGATGATCGAACAACTTGATCGCCACGAAGCTCCTGCCTCGCTCCCTGTTGAAGCGGCTATAACGCTGTCACCGACTCATGGAATGGGCTATTTGGGATGTCCAGGGCTTGCCGTTCGTCGAGGTCGCCAACAGTGGCAGATCAGCCCCCAACTTGTTGCGTGTGAGACGTCCGAGTTAGAACTCCGGTTTATCAGCGTGTGTGAGCGACTATCGATCGAGATCACGCACTGCCTCAGATTAGATGGAGAGACAGGCGTACTGGCGCTCACCACAACGCTCAAAAATGCTGACCCCACGACACCGCTGAGTGTTGATCAGTGTCTTATCACCGTTCCAATACAAGACCACCTGTCGGAAGCTTGTGAGCTCACGGGACGCTGGGGTTATGAGCTTCAACAGAATCGTTTTCAGCTACCGAACTCATCCCTTGTGCGCGAAAACCGGGCGGGGCGCACGTCGCATCATCGACACCCGTCTTTGAGGCTCCTTTCTGAGAACACCACACTCGGCTCAGGGGATGCACTTGATATTCAGATCGCATGGAGTGGCAATCACACGATTCGCGTAGAGCAGCTAGCGGACGGGCGCCGAGTGATGCAAGCCGGTGAATTGCTAGAAGTGGGTGAGCTTGAACTTG
>CAJXZI010000227.1 GCA_913063005.1 uncultured Halieaceae bacterium
GACCGCATCCGTGAGGGCAATACGGAGCGTAATCTGGCGGGCGTGCCGCATTCGCGGGAGTTTCGGATTGGCTCTCCGTTTGCCGGGCAGCACAGGGATCGTCAGGTTGGCGTCGCCAAGCAGCTGTTTGCCGCCATGGATATCGCACGTGAAGACGCCGAGAAACGACAAGATTGGGTGCTTCGCGGATTTAGACAATTTGATGCGCCCGTCTGCATCATCATTACCTACGACGCGGTGCTGGCAGATAGCGACGATACCGCCTTCGATTGCGGCGCGGTCACCACAGCGCTCGTCAACGCCGCTTGGTCTAGAGGTCTTGGTGCGGTGATCAACAGCCAAGGCATTATGCAGTCCCCAGTTGTCCGAGAACATGCCAATATTGCGGATGATCAAGTCATTATGAAAGCGGTTGCGCTGGGCTGGCCAGACGACTCTTTTCCAGCAAATGCCGTGGTCTCTGAGCGCAAGAGTGTGGACGAGGCAGCGACCTTTTTAGGGTTTTCTGAGTAATTGTCGGAATCATCCAACCGAGCACACTCCCAAGGTTAGGGGAGCGCCTCTGCTAAGCATTTCTATCCGGGGGCGAGTGTACTGGCCCCACCGTTAGCCGAGCTTCACAGCCCAGCGGTAATACTTCTCGGTGAGCTGATAGGGTCGTTTAACGCTAGGCGACCACGAATCATCGCCCCCAACCCCCATGTGAAACCCGTCAAGATAAAGCGACAGATAATCGTTGGGAACCAAATCGGTTGGATGCTTTGCGTCCCGAAGTTTCGTCTGATCATAGGCGGAGATGCTGAATTGAAAATCGCCGGTCACTTTCATATCGCCCAACACCAAATCGCTGCAGTCACAGCGCAAGCCGTTGTCAGAAGGGAAGATATAATCGGTGTGCATGTCACTAACAGGAAGTTCCCAGCAACCTAAATACGCCGACGTTTTCCTGTCAGGGTAGTTCTCGTGCGGGCCCCTCCCGCACCATTTCACAGCGAAGTCTGAAGGCTCAACGCTGCTAATCAGGCCCACCGTCACGCCAACTCTGGGAAGCGGCGGCACATCCTCCTCGACAAAAATTTCGTGCTCGATCAGCATCTCGCCCGCCGCTGAAAACGACATCGCCCATCGGGTCTCTAGAACCGCCCTTCCTTGATGGATATACCCATGGCGCGCTGTTATCAGGCCTTGCGCGCGATCTATTTCAAAAGAGAGCAACTGATGCTCAAGATTCCAGAGCCCAGCCGCCATCCAACGACTGTGCCAGGCATTAGGGTCAGGACGATCAACCTCGCTGATACCAATGTCATTATCGAGTGGCGCTCTCACAACGTTATCGATCAGGGGCGTTACCAGCTGATCCACACCATCGCGCGTCCACTGTTCGAGAAAACCGCTCGCTTTATCGAAACGCCAGGTGCTGGTCGCCGCCGTAATTGTTATCGCGTTATCAGCCTCAAAAAAACGAGCAGGCGCGTCACCGGTCGATAACTCACTTCGTTGTTTCTGAATCACGAATTGTTCGGTGGCAACAACATGCCCTTCGCCTGACCAAGCGGTTTTAACGGGCTGAACAATGGCTACATTCAAATATAAATCACCCAAATTACCGTCAGGTTGAGGAACCGTGTGCACCTCTGATCCACCCGGCTTAAGGTCGAGATCTATGTGCCCCTGATGAGCTACAACGCCATCAGTTATCCACTGCCAATAAAGCACCTCGTTATCTGTATCTCGGAATAAATGTTCGCTCGACACCCTGATGCAAAAGGGGTCGCGACTCACAAGTTCGAACTGAAAGGGTTGCTGTACGTTCTTTGCCTCCAATAAGGCTGGATGCGGACTGAGATCAGGAAACACTAAACCGTTGATACAGAACTGCCGATCATTTATCTCGTCACCAAAATCGCCACCGTATGCCCAGAAGTGACGACCATCCTCCGTCTCGCAATCGAGTCCCTGATCGACCCAGTCCCAAATAAAACCGCCTTGAAGTCTGGGCTCCGCGCGAAAGGCGTCCCAATAGTCTTTGAAATTTCCCAGCGAATTACCCATGGCGTGTGCATACTCGCAAAGAATCACAGGACGGCTTTCATCAGGTCGCTGAATCCAATTCAGAATCGAGGGCACAGCCTCGGTCGCGCCCGGATACCAAATATCCTCATCAACCCGCGCATACATGGGGCAAATGATGTCTGTCACTGGCGTAGCTGACCCGCCAGGCTCGTATTGGATGGGCCGTGAAGGGTCGAGCTCACGCACAGCGGTATACATAGCGTCATGAGCAGCGCCATAACCGGCCTCGTTGCCCAGTGACCAGATAATGATGCAAGCGTGATTTTTGTCGCGCTTCACCATCCGTTCGCCACGAGAGACAAAAGCGGCCTCCCAATCGGCGTCCTCCGCGAGCGCATTCATGGGCTTCATACCGTGGGTTTCGATATTGGCTTCGTCCACCACCAGTAAGCCCAAGCGATCACAGAGCTCGTAAAAGCCGGGCTGATGCGGGTAATGTGAGCACCGCACCGCATTGAAATTATTCTGCTTGATGAGTTTGAGTTGCTGCTCCACCCGCTCAAGTGACTCTGCGTGACCAGTCGCGGGATCGTGCTCATGCTTGTTCACACCTCGAATCAGGAGAGGCTGCCCGTTAAGACGCAGTAACCCGGCTCGAATTTCCACTTCGCGCAGCCCCACGTTACAGGCTTCGGACTCAATTTCGTCTCCGTACTTGTCGAGAAGTGTGAGTGTCAGACGGTACAAATTAGGAACTTCGTGACTCCAAAGCCGGGGGTTCTCGACCGGCAGCTCAATCGTCAGATTGGAAACCACTTGCCCGATGGCAGTATCGGCCTGTACCACCTGCTCCGATACGAGCTTATCCTCCCGGTAAAGACGCCCCCGCAGGCTACCCATACTAGCTGCGATCGCGGGACCAGTCCCCATAACCTCAACCTCGGTAATGACGAGCGCCTCTTGCTCAAGGCATTTTGTCGAGAGGACCTTGTAGTCCGATATGTGGACTTCGGGTTTATGCAGCAGCTCAACAGAGCGGAAAATGCCACTTAACCACCACATGTCCTGATCCTCGAGATAGCTTCCGTCCGACCAGCGCAAGACCATGACCGCGATACGATTGTCGCCGCTCTGCAAAAAATCCGTAAGATCGAACTCCGCGGGCAGACGGCTGTCTTGTGAGTAACCCACAAACTTCCCGTTGCATGCGAGGTAAAAAGCGCTATTCACACCGTTGAAAATGACCCGAGTTCGTCCTGCGGTGCGCCAAGCCTCCGGGACCGTAAATACTTTTGAATAACAACCAGTAGGGTTCTCCTCAGGAACACGCGGAGGGTCCACAGGAAAGGGATATTTCACATTAGTGTAGATGGGCTTATCGTAGCCTTGCAGCTGCCAGTTACCGGGCACCTGTATCGCATCAGAGCCCTCAACATCTCTCGCCAACCACGAGGCAGGAACCTCCTCGGGGCGATCAAAGAAACAGAACTGCCACTCACCATCCAGGGACAATGTTCGCGATTCGCGCCCACCTAAGCGAGCCTGATTTTCCTCTCGAAAAGACCAGAGAGGAGTATGCGCGGCCAAACGATTGATCTCGAAGCATTCTGGGTTCTCCCAGTCCCGAGTTGGTCGCGGGCATAAAACATCGATAGCGCGCCCAGTCATGCCCGTCATGAAGGAAGCGCTTTTCTTGCCGTACTCTTCACAGAAGCAGAGGTGCGGCACAGAAACCGCAACAGACGAATTTTTGGCCGCTTCACCCGCAATCCTCTGGAGTCGTCGTAAAGGATTGCCAGAGGGTGCCGTCGTAGCTGTGCCAGAGGCGCATTTCGCTGACACCATGGCTTCTGACAAACCCG
>CAJXZI010000228.1 GCA_913063005.1 uncultured Halieaceae bacterium
ACAACTGCAACCGTTAACGGTAAGGTAAACGGCGGTGATGGAACGATCGAAGGTTACGAGATTTCTCTCGCTATGCCTCTAAGCCTGATCCACGAGAGCCTTGAGGGCTGGGGCATATTCGCAAGCCACACTGGCGTTGACTCTGACATTAAGACTCCTGGTGGTTCTGAGTACCAGTTGCCCGGCTTGTCAGACAGCATCCAGCAGGCAACTGTCTACTACGAGAATGGCGGCTTTGAAGCACGTCTCAGTATGCGTAAGCGAGATGACTTTAAAGGTGACCTTTACGGTCTAGGCTTCAGTGTTCAGCAAAACGACATCTTGGGTGAGACAATCGTCGATGCTCAGCTGTCTTATGACTTCGCTGACGCGGGCTATGCGAACCTAGAAGGCCTCCGCGTTTATGCGCAGGGTATCAACCTGAACGACGAGCCATTCACTTCGATGCAGGGAGGTCAGATCCGTGACTACCAGCAGTACGGTGAAAACTACCGTCTAGGCTTCAGTTACAACTTCTAAGCAAAGTCGATAACCTTAAGGCCCCTGCCGTGAAGACGGCCGGGGCTTTTTTTTGGGGGAAAATATGAGTCATCAACCGATTAATCGCGTCGTCATCGTCGGCGGTGGAACGGCCGGCTGGAACGCAGCCGCATTGCTAGCACGTACCTTAAGCAAGGTCATTTCGGTCACTCTCGTTGAATCCGACGACATCGGTATTGTCGGCGTCGGTGAAGCCACGATCCCCCCTATCATCAATTTCAACAATGCTTTGGGCTTCAATGAGGCCGATTTTCTCAAAGCAACCAACGGCAGCATCAAGCTCGGCATCCAGTTCGAAAACTGGGGCGAGACCGGCGATAGCTACATGCACGCCTTTGGTAATATCGGTAAAGACTTCGCGTTCTGCACCTTTCACAACTTCTGGCTACGCAGCCAGGCCGAGGGTATCGAATCTAACTTCTGGGATTTCTCTCTGAACTACCAGACTGCCAAGAACAACAAATTTGCCAAGGTACAGCAGCTACCCGGGACTGACCTTGCAGGCATTGCCTACGCCTACCACTTTGACGCAGGTCTCTATGCTAAATACCTCAGAGGCTTTTGCGAGGCGAAAGGCGTCAAACGGGTTGAGGGCATCATTAATAAGGTCAATCAATGTCCCGACAGCGGCTTCATCCAATCGGTGGCGCTCGAATCCGGACAAGTCATCGAGGGCGACCTATTCCTTGACTGCTCCGGCTTTCGCGGCCTTCTTATCGAGCAAGCGCTTGAGACCGGCTACGAAGAATGGGGACACTGGCTGCCGTGTGATCGCGCCATGGCAGTACCTACTGCGTCTACCGGTGAAATACGCCCTTACACGCGCTCAATCGCGCACAAGGCGGGTTGGCAATGGAACATTCCCTTGCAACATCGCACAGGTAACGGTCATGTGTACTGCAGTGGTTACATCTCAGACGACGAAGCACGAAAAGTCTTGCTTGATCATGTTGAAGGCGAGCCGCTGGCTGAGCCCAGAAACATCCCCTTCAAAACAGGTCGCAGAAAAAAGCAATGGAATAAAAACGTTATCTCGTTTGGCTTGGCAAGCGGCTTCCTCGAGCCTCTCGAATCCACGAGTATCCACCTGATTCAAGCGGGTCTAAGGCGCCTCGTGCAACACTTCCCGCATAACGGAATCAGAGAGAGTGAAGTTGATGAGTTCAATCGCCAGTCGCAGGTTGAATTCGAGAAAATTCGTGACTTCATTATTCTTCATTACAAGGTCAACCAGCGCACAGACAGCCAGTTCTGGATCGATTGCAGGAATATGGATATCCCTGAGTCCCTAGCACACCGCATCGAGCTTTTCCGGTCGAGCGGCAAGGTGTTTAAAGATAACGACGAGCTGTTCCACGAGATCGCCTGGCAGCAGGTCATGATCGGTCAACGACTTATGCCTGAGGACTACCATCCGCTCGCTCACAGCATTACTTCTGAACAGCTTGAGGGGTTGCTTGGCGACCTCAAGACGCTGATTGGCAATACCGTATTGAAGCTACCCAGTCACAGTCAGTTCCTCCAATCGCAGTAGGGCACCTGCCGCTCCTTTAAGAGGGCCGTGTTTCGGCGAATGATACGCACCGCGCGTGAAGCTGAGGAGTAAGGACTGAGGACTGAGGACTCTGGCAGAAAGATCGTGAAATAACGCAATAAAAATCGAAAACCTCCAGAAATTTATCATTCACACGCGCACAACGCATACAGGATGTATGATCCGTGAAAATAATTATGGGGGTGATCATGGTCCGGCTTCGCTTGCTTGGCGCTTTATTTGTCTCGTCTGTCTTAGGTTTGGTGGGTTGCTCAGAGCAGCAAGTCTCACACTCCGTCACCGCTCCCGACGGTGGTCTTTCCTTTAATCTAACCACTGACGACTTGGGTCGCATCTACTTTTCCATAGATGATGCAGGCGTACCCGTCATTGAAGACAGTCGGCTGGGTTTCGCCTTCGCTAACGCCTCGAGCTTTACCGAGGGTCTGTCAGCCAAACCGGGCGCTCAAGCTTCTGTCGATACTTCATGGGAGCTCCCCTGGGGCGAGCGACGTGTTGTCCGCGATCACCATAATGAGCAGTCCTTCACGCTCACAGATGGCAATCGGACAATCACGCTACGCGTACGTGTTTTCGAAGAGGGTGCAGGTTTTCGCTTCGAGTTCCCTGAAGCGTTTCACGCAGGGGAGCTGCTCATTACCGATGAGCTAACCGAATTCAACATTGCCAACCCAAGCGATAAAACATTTTGGAATCCTGCTTACAACAAAGACCGTTATGAGTATGAATACTTCAAGACAGACGTAAGTGACGTCAAAACGGCGCACACACCCCTGACAATCCTCGACAACACCAACCGTTACGTCACGATCCACGAGGCTTCGCTCGTCGACTATTCAAGCATGGTACTTCGCGGCACAAACAGTAGCGTGCTCAAGGGTGAGCTCGTTGCAGGCTACGACGGCGTACGTGTCCGACAGGCAGGCGCTTTTGTAACGCCTTGGCGCACCATTCAAGTGACCGACTCAGCACCCGAGCTACTTGCCTCGAACATGATCCTTAACCTGAATGAGCCTAACAAGCTAGGTAATGTCTCTTGGATCAAGCCCGGGGTTTACATGGGTATTTGGTGGGGCATGCATCTAGGCGAGAACAGTTGGGCCACGGGTGAGAAATTGGGAGCTACCACCTCAGAAGCGAAGCGCTACATCGACTTTATTTCGGAGAATGGCCTCGATGGTTTCCTCGTAGAGGGCTGGAATATCGGTTGGGATGGTAACTGGATTGCCAATGCTGATCTGTTCAGCTTCACTGAAGCGCAGCCATTCTTTGACCTTGAGGAAGTTGCAGCCTACGCGCAGGAGAAGAATGTTGATCTAATCCTCCATAACGAGACATCAGGCGGCGTCAAGAACTACGAAGATCAAATGGAAGAGGCTTATGCACTCTACCAAGAGCTTGGAGTGAACCATTTAAAGACCGGCTATGTCGGCTTTTCAAACGGCTATCCTCGGCATGACATTCACAACGAAGACCATAGAGACTTTTTAGTTTATGAATGGAACCACGGGCAATTCATGGTCAACCACTACCAGAAATCAATAGATCTGGCGGCCAAATATAAAATCGGCATCAACATGCACGAGCCCATCAAACCAACGGGACTCCGACGAACCTATCCGAACTTCATGACGCGTGAAGGCGTGCGCGGCCAGGAGTACAACGCGTGGTCAGAAGGAAATCAGCCAGCGCACACCACAATACTCCCCTTTACACGCATGATGGGGGGTCCTTTAGA
>CAJXZI010000229.1 GCA_913063005.1 uncultured Halieaceae bacterium
TGTCGTAAATGCCTGTAAAACGAACGACCGACAGGCCTGCACCTTGACTTCGAGTTTCAATAGCGCCGTCGACAATACCCCGTGGCGTTGGCTGTCGAGTGATGAACTTCCCTTCGCGAATATGGCCATCGAAGTTCTGAAATGCAGCCTCAGGCACGTCGTCCGTACCGTGCACGTAGTGGAAGTGTGCCGCGTCCACAGCGTTTTCGCCCATTTCCTGCATGTGGGTGTTGATTTCCCAGGTGTGGATAATCATATCGCCCCAATCAGGATGGTTCGCTGCAGCCTCTGGTATGACCTCGGGCTCCCAGGTAGGTGCTTCCTTATTAGGGTGATACCAAACAAGGATCTGCTGGTTCACTTCGCGCACATCCCAGGCACCGAGAATAGACTCGCCCTTTGCAACGCGCGGTGGCATGTTCTTGGCGTACGGAATATGTGTACATTGACCATCACCATTCCAACGCCATCCGTGGAATGGGCATTCGATGCTGTCGCCAACGATACGAGGCCCTTTACCGGTCTGCTCGCGAATGCCGTACCCCAGGTGCGCACCCATGTGGGGACAAAACGCGTCGACAACTTTAGCCTCACCAGCCTCCGTGCGGAAAACTACGAGCTCTTGACCGAAGTACTCAACCGGGATGGCGTCACCAACCTCGAGTTCGTGTGAATACAAAACCTGAAACCATCCCATGGGCATGGGGAGGGGGCATCGGGGACTGTCGGTTGCAATCATCATGGGTATTTATCGCCTGAACTCAGAAAGGTCACAGTATACCGGCTGCGCAGCGCTCACCCAAAAGCCTAGAAGGTGCAAATGGATTAGACGCCCTCGAACGAGCTAATCGATTTATGGATAGGTTTCTCAGTAAACTCGGTGGATGGGGCTGAAAACCGTACGATAAAGCAAGCACTAAAGTGTGACGCGATGAAGCCTCGACGAACACACAGAGGCCTAGGTGAAAGAGGAAAATAAAGTGTCCATAAAAACAACGATCAGCGAACTTACGGCCGAGGCAGCGTTTTTCGAAGTAGAGCCATTAATCACTGAGCGGGGTGAGATGCGCGGTTACAAGCATGCGCCGAAAACCTTGACCGAGATCATCCAGAATGCGCGGGGACATGGTGATCAAGGCTTTCTCGTTGCTGGTGACACGCGACTGACATTTGCGCAGTTCTTCGATCGAGCGGACACCCTCCGTGCCTACCTCGAGCAAAATGGTCTCAACAAGGGTGATCGCTTTGCTATTGCAATGCGCAACAACGCCGAGTGGCTGATCGGCTTCACTGCTGCGTTTTTAGCCGGCGCTACGGTGGTGCCCATTAACAGCTGGGGACAGGCAGAAGAGCTCGCCTTTGCCGTTCGCGACTGTGGTGCGTCGTGGCTACTGTGTGACGATCAGCGGGCGTCGATGCTATCGACGGAGATTGAGACCGATAAGCGACTGATTGTTTACGATCGCGCGACGCCAGGGTCGGAGCGAGGTATCAACTTTATCGATGCGGTGAGCAGCGTTGTACCGCATGACGTTGCTATTCCCGCAGCCGATGATGTCTGCCTGATCTTGTATACGTCGGGAAGTACAGGCACACCAAAAGGTGTCGTGCACTGTCAGCAGGCGCTGTCGCAAGCTGTATTCAATATGATGTTCACAGGCATGCTAACAATGACAGTGGAAGGTGGACTCCGGGAGTTACGAGGTGGCGCGACCCAAGAAAAGGCACTACTCAACGTGCCACTATTCCACGCCACAGGGCTGTTAGGGTCTTTCGTGCTGCCATTGGTTACCGCACAAGGAATCGTAATGATTTCAAAATGGGATGCTCAAGAGGCCCTTAGATTGATCGAGGCTGAGCGAGTAACGCTTTTTAGCAGTGTCCCGGCCTTGGTAAAGGACTTACTAACGCAACCCAATTTGGCGGATTTCGATATTTCGTCGTTACAGCGCGTTTCTTCAGGCGGTGCGGCAATGCCCTCGGATCTGCCGACAATTATTGAGGCGACAATCGATAAAGCCTATGCGTCAGGCGGTTATGGACTGACTGAAACCCTAGCGGTAGGGAGCCAGGCAGCCGGTGCCGTGTTTGATGCAAAGCCCGATGCTGCCGGTGTGCAGTCGCCTATCATGGACATCCGTTGCACGGCGCCTGATGGGTCGATTCTAGCTCAGGGCGAGGCGGGAGAGATCGAGATGCGTGGTGTCGCCTGCACGCTCGGGTATTGGAATAAGCCCGAGGCAAACGCGGCGGTATTTACGGATGATGGTTGGATGAAAACCGGTGATGTCGGTTATGTCGCTGAAGACGGGTATGTCCACATCACTGGTCGTATCAAGGATATCGTCATTCGTGGTGGTGAGAATATCTATCCGGGAGACACTGAGCAGGCCTGCTATCAAATAGAGGGTGTGCAAGAGTGTGTGGTATTTGGTGTGCCCGATGACCTTATGGGCGAAGAACTCGCGATGGTAGTCAGGGTGGTAGACGCTTCACTCTCTGAGGAGGTTTTACGAGCTGGTCTCAAGGCGCGAATTGCCGCTTACAAGGTGCCCAAATTTATTGAGCTGACTCAGGAGCCACTGGCGCGAGGAGCTACGGAGAAGTTTGATAAACGCACCATTCAAGCGGCGTTCATTGAGGCGCACTTGCTTTAGAGGCGCTCATTAACGGTTTCGCAGAAGCGCACCTTGAAGTCTAGTTCGCTCACTGCTGCGTGATTCATAAAACAAAGCTAAGGTTACAGAATGATCCGGCCCACTGTTGGGGAATAGAGGATTAATTGCTGCCTCACTGAGAAGTCAGGTGCTGGTAGCAGTCAGGCGTTGGTGGGCAATGCATGGCTAGACTCCAAAACCGCCGTCAACAGGAATGAGTTGCCCGGTGGTGTAGGCGGCATGGTTCGACGCCAGGAATACCGCCATTTTTGCCACCTCTTCGGGTTGTCCAAATCGATTCAGGGGGAGAGCGCCTTTAACGCCTTCAATCCATTCCTCGTCAAAGACGCCCTGTTCCTTAAGCCGTAAGAAGATCCCTGTCTCGATAACACCAATGGCAATGCTGTTCGCTCGGATATTATTAACGCCTTCTTCTTTTGCTACCCCTTTTATCAGCTCCTCCACAGCCGCTTTAGGTGCGACACTCAGGATATCGAGCGGTGGGTATTTTAAGAGCCCTGCAGAGCTGATATGGACGTAGCTGCCACCTCCACCGGCACGCAAGTGAGGTAGCGTTGCATGTATCGCGTTGAAAGCACCCTCGGCGTCTGATCGCATAACGCGCTGCCAGAGGTCGGGCGTAACCTCAGAGATGGGTGACTGTGGTATGTCGTAGCCAGTGGCGATGAACACGGAATGTAACCTGCCGTGCCGGGCGAGGCCGCTCTCTACCGCGGAGCTGAGGGTCGTGAGATCTTGCAGCGTGACTTGTTTACAGGACACAGAGGTCTTGCTATGACCCAATTCGCTCACTAGTTGCTCTGCCCGCTCACGGTTGCTGTTATACGTCAGTAGCACCGGTATGTTGTTAGCGACTAACTCTTGGCAAATAGCTGTGCCCACGCCGCCACTGCCGCCGATTACTAAGGCAAATCCATTTGGGTAAAAATCGTACATCGCTCCTCACTCCCTCCGATCTTCTCTCGAGCATATAACGTTGCGTAGGTAACAAACAGTCATGGATTAAAGACAAAAAAAACCCGCCAGAAGGCGGGTTTTAATCAAGCGGTCAACTTATAGATCGAGTCGAACGTCGACACCGTAAGTTGCTGGGTTGCTCCATTGGTGCACCGAGTAGCCAAG
>CAJXZI010000230.1 GCA_913063005.1 uncultured Halieaceae bacterium
ATCGTGGTGTTCTTCTCGATAAGCGGTGTCGCAACGCCACCCATTGTCTCAATGCCGAGCGTCAGTGGTGTTACGTCAAGAAGCAGAACATCTTTCACGTCACCTGCGAGAACAGCACCTTGGATCGACGCACCCATGGCAACCGCCTCGTCTGGGTTCACATCCTTACGTGGCTCCTTACCAAAGAAGTCAGCAACGGTCTGCTGAACGAGCGGCATACGCGTCTGACCACCCACCAAAATAACGTCGTCGATCTCGCTTGCCGACAGGCCGGAATCATTCAGAGCAACCTTGACAGGCTCAAGCGAGCGCGTCACCAGCTCACCTACAAGCGACTCGAGCTTTGCACGATTCAGCTTAACAACAAGGTGCTTGGGGCCAGTCGCATCAGCAGTGATGTAAGGAAGGTTCACTTCAGTCTGCTGCGAGCTAGAGAGCTCGATCTTCGCCTTCTCTGCGGCTTCTTTGAGGCGCTGCAAAGCAAGCGGATCGTTGTGCAGATCGATACCGTTCTCATTCTTGAATTCATCTGCCAAGAACTCGATCAAACGGAGGTCGAAATCCTCACCACCCAAGAAGGTGTCACCGTTGGTTGCCAGCACTTCGAACTGGTGCTCACCGTCGACTTCTGCAATTTCAATAATCGAGATATCAAAGGTACCGCCACCCAAGTCGTAAACCGCAACCGTGCGATCACCCTGTGCTTTGTCCATGCCGTAGGCAAGTGCCGCAGCCGTTGGCTCGTTAATGATTCGCTTCACTTCAAGACCCGCAATACGGCCCGCGTCCTTTGTCGCCTGGCGCTGTGAGTCGTTGAAGTAAGCAGGAACGGTGATAACCGCTTCAGTAACCGATTCACCCAAATACTCTTCGGCGGTCTTCTTCATCTTGCGAAGTACTTCAGCAGACACCTGAGGTGGCGCCATCTTCTCGCCTTTGGCCTCAACCCACGCGTCACCGTTATCCGCTTTCACGATGTTGTAAGGCACCATTGAGATGTCCTTTTGAACAACGTTGTCCTCGAATCTTCGGCCGATCAATCGCTTGACCGCGAACAGCGTATTCGTTGGATTGGTTACCGCCTGACGCTTCGCTGACTGACCAACGAGTACTTCGCTGTCATCTGCGTAAGCCACAATTGAAGGCGTGGTTCGGCCGCCTTCAGCGTTTTCGATAACGCGAGGCTTGCCACTCTCAAGAACCGACACACAGCTGTTAGTGGTTCCGAGGTCAATTCCAATAATCTTTCCCATTTTTCTCTCCTACGACCGGGAGCACCCGGTGTTCAATCTTGTATCTGTAGATGGGTCTTGCTCTTCTTTTTTCAAGCGCGCCCATCAAAAAGCGTTGAAAAAATGTGTGTGGCTGATTTACGAGGCTGCCTTCGAAACCATGACCATGGCAGGACGCAAAAGTCGGTCGTTGAGTAGATAACCTTTTTGCATCACTGCAATCACGGTATTGGGCTCAACATCGGGGTTCTCGACCATGCTCATTGCCTGAGCAACTTGCGGATCGAACGGCTCACCGTGCGGATCTACAGGAGTAATACCGTTCTTCGAGAGCACATCGACCAAGCTCTTCAAGGTCAGTTCGACACCCTCAACAACGGCTGACATACCCTCGGCGTCTGAACCTGTGGAGGCTTCTAACGCGCGCTCGAGGTTATCAACGACCGGGAGCAGGTCTTGAGCGAAGCGCTCTAAAGCAAACTTGCGCGCCTTCTCAACTTCCATCTCCGCACGCCGCTGAGCGTTGATCGCATCAGCCTGTGCTCTCAGAGCTGCGTCTTTTGCAAGGGCTACTTCCTCTTGAAGCGCCTCAACCTCGGACAGTTCGTCGGTCTCAATATCCGCCGCTTCCGTCTCCGCAGCCTCGACCTCTGCGTTCATCTCTTCGTCGTTTTGGATGTCGTTGTTGTCGCTCGACATGCAAGTTCTCCCACGTGAAATTCTTTGATACGAGGTAGATGGGGCGTTGATTTAGGTTTTCAAGGCAAAAACCTTCAACTTTTGGGGATATTTACGTTTTGAGTTTGCTCGCTACGTAACGTGGCACTTCCATAGAGAAAAATGGGAGGTACAACACTAGGGGAATGGTGTTGCACAACCTCGCGAATGCGTACCGCGATCGTTTGCGAGATTCTTTGGAAGTTGGGTTCTAGATGGGTTCTAACAGTGTCGAGTCAGCGTGACAACGCTGCGGTCAGTAATCTGGCCGTGATGTCGACGAGAGGGATAACACGCTCATAAGCCATGCGGGTTGGGCCAATGACGCCTAGGACGCCAACAGGCTGTGTGCCCTGCGCATAGGGCGCGGTGATAACGCTGTAATCACCCAGCACCTCGTAACCCGCCTCCTCGCCAATAAAGATTTGAACGCCGTCAGCACGCGAGCAACGGTCGAGCAGTTCAAGCAAGTCGCGTTTGCGCTCAAAAGCATCGAAAAGCTCACGGAGCTTATCCATATCTCCGGCCGAGGCTTGCTGAAGGAGTCGTCGCTCCCCTGCCACAACATACTCATCTTTGGCGTCTTCGACGTCCATGGCGTCCTTAGCCAGTTGCAAAGCCGCCTCGAGATGCTCATCAATTCGGGATCTTGCCTCAGCCATCTCATTGACCAACAGATGCTTTACGTCAGCGAGGTCGTTACCGGCGTATCGTTGGTTTATCCAATCCGCAGCCGATCTCAACTGATCCTCTGACAAAGGCTTAGCGAGCTCAATCACGCGGTTTTGAACTTCCTTTTCGTTCACCACGAGGATCACCAGCACACGCGAGTCAGAGAGGGGCAAGAATTCGATTTGGCGAAGCTGCGACGCCTTTTGCTTCGGCACGGTCACGATCCCCGCTTGAGAAGTCACTTGCGTCAATAGATTAGAAGCTGAGGCAATCAGCTCAGACGACGGTCGCGAGGGGTTCAGCTCGCTCTTGAGCGCTTGAATGGCGTTCTCGTCGATGGGGCTCATTTGTAGCAAGCTGTCGACAAAGAGCCGATAGCCCTGCGCCGTCGGTATTCTACCGGCCGAGGTGTGAGGCGAGGACAAGAAACCGCGATCCTCTAGGTCTGACATGACGTTTCGAATAGTTGCCGGACTCACCGACATGCCGCTCTCCACGTGCAGGGCTTTCGAACCCACAGGCTGCCCCTCGCGGATGTGCATATCCACGAGTGTCCTCAACAGCGACTCCGCTCGCGGCGATAAACCTTCAGATGTCATGTATCGATCTCCCCAAACTGAGTTGTAGCACACCGAACCTGACTCGAAAAGAACGAAAAGGATTTGCCGGATTGGCTATCGCGGTGTTCCGAAATTCCTGCGGCTGAGCTATAACGTGTCAATCAACGAAAGATGCTTGCAACGTTAAACGCTGGTTTTAGAGCAATAAGTACAGACGACCTATGCTGACCGACCTCTCAATTCGCGATTACGCCATTGTGCAACGGCTCGATATCGCACTGCACAACGGCATGACCTGCGTAACGGGGGAGACGGGCGCAGGTAAGTCCATCATGTTGGACGCTCTGGGCTTGTGCATCGGGGATCGCGCAGATGCTCGAGCCGTCCGCGCGGGCGCAGATCGTGCCGAGATTTCGGCGCTGTTCTCGGTTGAGCATCTGCCGCTGGCTCAAGCGTGGTTGGAGGACGCTGCCCTCCTACAGGGCCACGAGTGTCTTATTCGACGAACGGTGACGTCGGACGGTCGCTCACGCGCCTTCATCAATGGCTCTCCTGCGACGCTTGCCCAGTGCACAGAACTCGGCGAACTACTTGTCGATATCCACAGTCAGC
>CAJXZI010000231.1 GCA_913063005.1 uncultured Halieaceae bacterium
GACACAGCCGACGATGGTAATAAACAGGATCGGTAACAGTCGCTTGATCATGAGGTGGTTCGCTCTTATTGTCGGGCTGGGTTTGCGCTTACTGTTTTTCACCGCTACTCGTTATGTGCGCCAGTGTTCTCTCGCACTCACTACTCTACCTCTTCGTATTGCGCGCGGTAACGTTCGGCGCGCTTTGTTCGATCATTAACATCACCGACTAATTGCCCGCAAGCGGCGTCGATATCGTCACCTCGGGTAGTCCTTACTGTGACGATGAATCCCGCTTCCATCAAGACCTTCCAGAAACGCGACACTGCATTACCGCTTGGCCGCTTGAATCCTGAGTTTGGAAAATCGTTGAACGGTATCAAATTGATCTTGCAGGGATAGTCCTTGAGTAGGACCGCCAACTCTTGCGCATGCTCCACTTGATCGTTAACACCTGCAAGCAAGGTGTATTCAATCGTGACAACGCGCTTCCGGTCAGTTTGCGCATCAATATAAGCGCGAGCTGACTCGAGCAGTTTCGCAATTGGATATCGCCGATTGATGGGAACGATCTCGTTGCGAATGGCATCATTTGGCGCATGCAGTGAGACGGCAAGACTGACATCAGAGAGTTCCGCAAGGCGATCTAACGCAGGCACGACGCCTGACGTCGACAAGGTAACTTTGCGCTTTGAGAGGCCATAGGCAAGATCGTCGCACATGAGTTCCATCGAACTTACGACGTTATCAAAATTGAGCAGCGGCTCGCCCATACCCATCATGACGACATTGGTGACAACGCGACCTTTACCCGCCTGCCAACCGTCGTAGGAATTAATAGCCAACCAAACCTGACCGATGATTTCAGCGGCGGTTAAATCACGCTGGAATCCCTGCTTGCCCGTAGAGCAGAACTTGCAGTCGAGGCTACAACCTACCTGTGAGGAGACGCAGAGTGTTGCGCGATCTCCCTCGGGAATGAGAACTGCCTCAACGAGTGCACCGCCGTCGACTTTGATGGCCCACTTACGGGTACCATCCGCGGAATCTTGTTGGCTTTCGATCTGAGGGGGTGTGATTTCGGCACAGGACTCAAGACGATCTCTAAGTCCTTTGCCAAGGTTCGTCATGGCTTGGAAATCCCGAACACCCTGGTGATGCATCCATTTCATCACCTGCTGGGCACGAAACTTTTTCTCACCAATATCGCCAAAAAAGGCTTCGAGCTGGGCACGGGTCATGCCCAGCAAGTTAACTTTGCTGGCCGGAGTGGACGTTGCGATTAACGCTTCCGGCATCTCAACGAGTTGTTAGCGACTGCAGAGATCGCTTGCAGCAAAGAAGTAGGCAATTTCACGTGCTGCAGAAGTCGCCGAATCAGAGCCATGGACTGCGTTCGCGTCAATTGAATTCGCAAAGTCGGCACGGATAGTGCCCGCGTCTGCTTCTGCTGGGTTTGTTGCGCCCATGAGCTCACGGTTCTTAAGAATTGCGCCTTCACCTTCCAGCACCTGTACAACGACAGGACCAGACGTCATGAATGCCACAAGATCCGCATAAAAAGGACGCTCTTTGTGCTCGGCGTAAAAACCACCCGCAACCTCATCCGAGAGGCGCAGCATTTTCTGTGCAACAATCTGCAAGCCAGCAGCTTCGAAGCGTGCATTGATCTGACCTGTGACGTTTTTCGCAACAGCGTCGGGCTTGATAATTGAGAGTGTTTGTTCGACGGACATGATCATCTCCTGAAGATCGAATGAATTAGAAGGCCGCGTTTAGTCGCCGGGCCGCAAGCGCGCGCGGAGTATACGGACTTTGACTCACCCTGTCATTGCACCAAAAGTGTGCTTATTAATGCTTCTCGGATGCGTGATTGATTGTGTACTTCGGAATCTCGACCACCAGTGGTTCGCTACCCACAATCGCCTGGCATGAAAGCCGCGACTCAGGCTCAAGACCCCACGCTTTATCGAGATAGTCCTCCTCTAACTCATCAGCTTCGCTGAGCGAGTCAAACCCCTCTCTGACAATCACATGACAGGTTGTACAAGCACAGGACATTTCGCAGGCATGCTCAATATCGATATCGTTGGACAGCAATACCTCGCAGACGCTCTGTCCGCTCTCCGCCTCGACGGCAGCGCCTTCTGGGCAGAACTCATGATGGGGTAATACGATGATCTGTGGCATTCGAAATTTCTCTATTCTGAGGTCTCAAGCTCTGATACGGCGACACCGCTCAGAGCACTCTTAATACTTCTATCCATTCGGCGCTCGGCAAAAGCCAAAGAGGCCTGCCCCAGCACGTCGGTACGCTCTCGAATTGCGTCGATATTGTCGCCTTCAATCACCGAAACAAGCTCGCCCGCGACCGATTCAAGCTCGGCGCGCTCTTCAGCGCTTAGTAAATCGCCATCCGCATCGAGAGCGCCCGAAAGGCCATGCAGAAGCGCCTCAGCCTCCACTCTGGCTTCTCTCAACTGTCGCGCCTGCATATCCTCTGCCGCATTTTGCTGACTAGCACGCAGCATATGGGCGACTTCCTCATCCGATAAACCAAAGGAGGGCTTGACCACCAAACTGGTCTCGGTCCCCGTCGTCTCCTCTCGAGCAGAGACCTCCAACAACCCATCCGCATCAACCCTGAAGGTGACGAGAATGCGGGCCGCACCCGCAACCATTGGCGGAATTCCCCCGAGCTCGAATCTTGCAAGCGATCGACAATCCTCTACCCGCTCACGCTCACCCTGGAGCACATGGACAACGAGACCCGTTTGCCCATCCTTAGCGGTAGTGAACTCCTGCCCCTTCGCAACCGGTAACACCGAGTTTCGCGGTATGATCTTCTCGATTAGCCCGCCATAGGTTTCTAGTCCGAGAGACAGCGGGATCACATCCAGCAAAAGTGCTTCATCACCATCGCCATTACCCACCAAAACATCGGCCTGCATTGCCGCACCCATGGCGACGACTTGATCGGGATCCAGCGTGCAAAGTGGCTCACATCCGAAAAAGCGCTCCACCTCAACTGCGATGACGGGCATGCGCGTCGAACCCCCTACGAGAACAACCTGTGCAACCTCTTTGACACCGGCATCCGATATTGCCCGACGACAGGCATCGAGCGTTCTATCCACCAAGGCACGGGTGAGGCCATTGAACTGCTCCCGACTCAACGTCAGTGGCGTGCAATCGCAACAAAACGAGGGCGGTACGACCGAGACTTCTGCCGATTGCGTCAGTGACTCTTTGATGTCGCGAGCGAGTCCTGAGAGCTCTCGGTGCTGAGCGTAATCCAAGCTATCCAGCGACCAAGACGTCGACAACCAATCAACGATACGCTCATCAAAATCATCACCACCCAAGGCACTGTCACCGCCCGTCGCAAGGACACGCAGTAATCCTCGTTCCATGCGTAATATCGAGATATCAAAGGTACCACCACCCAAGTCATAAACAGCGACAACACTTGACTCTTCAATCGACTCATCGAGACCATAAGCAACTGCCGCGGCGGTCGGCTCATTCAACATGCGTAAAACGTTTAAACCCGCAAGCTCAGCCGCCTGACGAGTCGCCTGGCGTTGGCTATCGTCAAAATAAGCCGGTACGGTGATGACAACACCATCCTCGGAAACCCCATAGGCCTGAGCTCTTTTCGCGAGTGCTCGCAGGATCTCAGCGGAGACCTCCACCGCTGTCTTGGCGCCATAATCAGTGTCGAAAGCGAGACGGTCAGAATCCACCAACCCCAAGGTCTGAGCCTCTGCAAGATCATCGCGCGAGCGCCCCATTAAGCG
>CAJXZI010000232.1 GCA_913063005.1 uncultured Halieaceae bacterium
TGCGTTCTGTGCGCATGGCACGTAACGCAGGACGACCCTGTTGGTTAAGGAAGACAGTATCCGTTTCTTTGCCGTCATAAATCGCGTTCTTCCAGTTCTGGTGAACCGGTGAGTCAGCACAGCTCAACATGGCGGTCCCTAGCTGCACCCCTTCTGCACCCATAGCAAACGCCGCCGCCATGGTGGGTCCGTCACAGATACCACCCGCTGCGATGATGGGAACCTCGGTGCGCTCCCTAATCAGTGGCAACAACACCATCGTCGAAACCGGCCGTGGATTTTTAAAACCACCACCCTCACCGCCTTCGACGACCAGTCCATCAACGCCCGCATCCAACGCTTTGAGCGCCATATCGAGGGTTGGTACAACATGGAAGACTTTGATGCCCGCTTCCTGGAAAACGCTTGTGCATAGATCGGGGCTTCCCGAGGACGTTGTGACGAATTTGATGCCTTGCTCGATAACGAAATCAATCACATTCGTCCCTTTAACAAACGCGAGCGCCACGTTCATCCCGAAAGGCTTGTCGGTCATTTCATGCATCTTGGCGACTTCACCCTTAATCGCGTCGAAATCACCCGAGGACGTCTCGATGATACCCATCGCACCTGCATTTGATACCGCAGAAGCCAACTGGGCCCGGGCAATCCAACCCATTGGGGCTTGGAGAATTGGATAGTCGACACCGGCCATCTCAGTGACGCGGTTTTTTATAGGGGCTGGCTTCACATTTACCTCTTAAACTCAGATTTTTTATCATTAACTGTCTGTTGCGAAAGCGCCAACATACAGTACACCAGAAGCGGGTCAAGCGAGTGCATCTCAAGCAAAAACGACTACCGCACAAAACAAAAAAAGCCGACAGTTCCGGCTCTTATGATCGCTCATTTGTTATCTGTAATTTGGCTTGGAAATTTCAGCTCTGTTAGGCGCGATTACCTAACCACCATTCCATCTCTTCAATATGGTCCTTGCCGAAGAATTGTTCATCGCCGACAAAGAAAGCAGGAATACCAAACACGCCGCGATCGACAGCACCCTGAGTATTCGCCATCAGCTCAGCCTTTACCTCAGGGTCTTGGGTAGATTCCAACAACGACTGCCCATCAAAACCCGCTTCATCAAACGCTTTAACAAATACCTCGGGGTCATCCATCTTGAGACCGTCTTCCCACATCATTTTGATAACTGCTTCTACGTAAGGCGCAACATCATTGTCACGGCCATAAGCCACGCAGGCACGCATAAGCAGTAAGGTGTTGACAGGGAAGTTAGGGTTCATCGCAAACTTTGTGAGTTCATGACGATCGCAATATCGCTCGATTTCGCGCATGAACATCGCATTTTTTCCCGACACACCAGCAAAGTTCATCATCGGTGGCTGGTTATTGGTGGACTTGAAAATCCCACCCAATAAACACGGAGTAATCTTTAGTGTTGCACCAGTCCGTTCGGCAACCTGAGTGACAGTGTTGTAAGACAGGTAGGCGTTTGGACTGCCAAAATCAAAAATAAACTCAATGGTCTTGCTCATGCTAGCTCCTGTTAATTGTCGTTATGGTGCGCGGCTACCCGCATACTAGCCTAATAAACCCTGTTTTTGCCCATTATAGGCCGCCATCAAAAAGGGCTTCATGACCCGAGGATTAAAACTGCGGGAATAAGTCCAAACAAGTGGCACGTAATATGTAGCACATGGCACATGAGCTTATCGGCCACAGTGAACTCCCGTAACCCCAACCTAGCTGGGCTCTACTTACTCACTTGCCTCCGCGCCTCTTAGTTCTTCCGCGATCTGTGTTTTTTACGCCCTACTCAATCCCCTTCTGCAAAGGAGAATGGATTATCAAAAAAAAGAAGCTTCTTCTCAGGCAAACAAAATCGCGACTAGCCCTATCAGCTGAAGCATGTTGATAGTGACAGACAGCTTGTGTCCGCGATCAAATCGAGCTGCGGCTTCTGAATCCCCAGCCAACTGCGCATCGCGCGCATCGTTAATACGCGGCACCAGTGACTGCCGAACCCATAGGGTGCTTAGTGCGACGAGCAGGCAAACGGTTGCAGAGATATTTACTGCAAAGCCAGCAGCGCCTTGATAGAGACCAAAAGCGAGAGCACTGAAGAAGATCATAAAAAGGTAATAGCGAGGAAACATGGATCGCAAGAATTGGCCCGCCTCAACTTCCGGCAATGATGTAAACACGATGGGTGCAACAACAATTGGGAAGAACAGCATACCCCCCAACAATAACAAGACCATCGCGTTTCCCAGCTCAACCATCTCTCTTCCTCAGATTTGAATCAGCGTTTGTATTGGGTCGGGCAGTAGCCACGTCCTACGTCAAAGCCGCGAAGCTTGCGATGCTTCGTGACTCGACCCGTCACTCGCTTGCGCCAAAGTCTAAAAGAGCTCGGCTTCATCGTGCGGCGCATGAGCTTGATAGTCTCGGGCTCACTGAGTCCGAACGTCGCCTCGATCACCTCAAACGGCGTCCGGTCTTCCCACGCCATCTCGACGACACGGGATACCTCTGATTCGGAGAGTTCTTTCGTAGGATTTTTCATAAATGTAGGGTAACAATCTGTCAGCGCGCTCAGCCCTATCGTTGCAGCTTTGTTCGGTTTCTTTGTTTTGGATTGCTTGCAGCAAAACACCCTGCGCGAGGTTGTTGAGCGCAAAATTTTGGGCCGAAATAGAAACCGAAGTATTGGTGCTTTGGTGCAACAGAAGTGTAAGCACGTGCGACCAGAGCGCAACGGTCTGTAAACCTTAGCTTAACTTCGGTCAGAGGCGATTTACGGTGAGAACGGCTCTTCGCCAGCCACGAAGCGAGTTGATCAGCCAAATCGCTTCGACCGACTCAAGGTCATCGACTGGCAAACTGCGCTCGGCAATCACGCCTTTATCAAGCATCTCATCTCGCAGGACACCGGGCAGCAAACCGTCAGCCAGTGGCGGCGTGAAAAGCTCACCGCCTATTTGATAAACAATATTCGCAATCGCACTCTCGGTGACATTACCCAAGGTGTTGAACATGACAGGCTCACAACCTCCCGGGACTTCCTTCATTGCGCGATTGTAAGCCTCGCGTCGACTTGTCTTATGTGCCAGATACACATCATCAGCTTCAACCGCGCTCTCCACCAACGCCAATTCAACTACCGGATGCTCCTCGGACGTTGGTGCCTCTTGTGACTTGAGTAGTTGCCTGGGTGAGAGCTCAATTTCCTCGATACGGTGACTCAGTGCACCATGACGATCAAGTTGCAGACGCAATCGAAACATCTGGGCCGACTGAGTCCAGTTTCCGTCTCCAATAGCATCCCTCTTTAGGGCATTACTCAGATAACGCTCAGCTGCCTTTACATCAAAGTCGAAGGACCAATACTGCGCAGAATTCGCCAACCGAAATAGATGGCGGGCGAGTCGAGGTATCGCACCATTCACGACGCCCATCGTTTCAAACAAGTGAAACTGAGGGTCGGGCTGCCGCAATATGCGCGCTTTCGTTTGAAGCTCTTCAAACTCTTCAGTGGGGTCAGAGTCCCAGACAATACCGCAGCCAGAGCCAAAACGACTGTCGCCCGTCGCCGTTGCGCTCCAAGCAGTTCGAATCGCTACGTTAAAGCATGTGGCACCCGAGGGTTTTATGCGCCCAACAGCTCCGGTGTAGATTTCACGAGGCTCTTCCTCCAAACCATGGATAACCTCGAGCGCAGCGCGCTTCGGCGCACCTGTTATCGACGCCGCTGGGAAAAGCG
>CAJXZI010000233.1 GCA_913063005.1 uncultured Halieaceae bacterium
TTGCAGACCCCTTTGATACAACCAACAACGTCCGCGTTGCAGAATTCTCAGCGGGCGACTGTCGTCTTGGATTAGATGATGAGGCCGAAGCTATCACCGAACTCGGCGCCCCAGACTGTGGCACTGCAGATCTGTGCACTTCTCTACTAGCGACTTGTGACGTTGAGATCGGCGTCTTAGCAACCTCAGCGGCTGCGGGCGTCAGGCTTAATGACGGCTCTGACGGCCACAGGACGCTTAATATGGCGGCAATGACGACCAATGCGCCGGCAACCATTGCACCAACCTGCCATGTTGAGAAACGCGGCTCGGGCTCAGGCAGGTAATGCACCGTGTCGACGGTTGGGACGTCAGAGGTTCGTGATTCGCCCTCTTTTGATCGTTTCATTGCATCAAGGATCATCGACATTAGCGTTGATCTCGCTGATAACCACTAGCCGCTGAAGCTTTTGGTAGCCACATTGAACTGCGCTCCAAGGCGCGCTGCGAAGTGAGTCCAATACCGAGTCGATCGTTGAGTCTGAGAATGGTCTGCTCACCGACGACCCCGTCAGCAGCAATTCCCTCGCTCTCCTGAAAAAGTCGCACCCGTGCCTCCAAGGCAGGACCGAAGGCGGCAACGGTCGGTGCGGCCATGCCATCCAGTGTGGCAAACATTTGCGCCACGACATCCACCACAGGTGAGGTGTCACCTAGTCCAACACTGCCCGTCCATCCGCGAGGTGTCTGCCAAAGGTACTGAACACCGCCCGTCCAACCATCAGCCAGCTCGCCCAGTGGCACTTCGAGCACGCCTTGAGGCGTCCATGTCAACGCAGAGGCCTCTCGAAACGCCAGCACAAGGGTGGCGGCCGCAAATTTGTCGTCGGTCACCATCTCCAGCAGCACCGGGCGATTAAGACTCATCAGGTCGTTCCAGACCTGCACCGACTGTTTAGTGCACTCGAGTCCCGTGATTACCGGTGGTGGACATATTGTCGATGGCACCGGTGTGCTACTCGCCGCCTGCCAAAACCGTTCGTTCGCCTCTTGAATTTGTAATTCCCAGACCGGGGCCGAGTACATTAATTTCTGCGTGGAAGCAGCGCTGGTTTGGGCTGAGCCAAAGCCATCGGTGGCGTTGAAATGGGGATTATTAATAGCGCCATCTGCCTTATTGCCTGTGATAGCGCCTGTGATAGCACCCGGCGGTTGCGACGCTTGAAAACCCGCCACGCCTGAAGACTCGTTGCCCTCGCCGACCAACCGGCCTCGCCCGTCTAACGTTGTCGAGGACGAGACAGTGCCTGCATTATCAGTGCTGCTAGTAATACTGCTGTTAGCACTGCCAGCACTTTTTGATAAATCAGAAGTTACTACTCCCGAAGGCGCCCGAGACACGTTACCCGTGCTGATAGCGTCAGCACTTAGATCACCGCTGGGCTTGGCGTCTCCCATCAGAGTGCCATTGTTGAGCCTGCCGCCCTCGCTGAACCAGTAGCCCGCCCCGGCGCTCGCTGCTGCAATCATCAATAACAACAGAGCGCGCTTCCCGATAGCGTTCTTCGCTGATGACGCACTTGCCTGGTCGCCAAACACTTCCGCTGCAGCCTCGGCAATTAATTTCTTGTTGACCCTGCCCCGCTGCTGACCGTAAGCACCCAGGAGTGCTCTATCGCACAACACATTAATCAGGCGAGGAATGCCGCGGGTCAGCGAATGAATTTGCTTTACCGCCGCCGAGTCGAAAAGACTGACGCCACCTCTCAAGCCGGCCACCTCCAGTCGATGCCGAATGTAAGCCGTTGTCTCCTGAAGGTTCAGCGGCTGCAAGTTATATCTCGCGGTGATGCGCTGATTTAACTGCCTCAACTCGGGGCGCGATAGTTTCTCCGTCAGCTCAGGTTGGCCGATAAGAATAATCTGAAGCAACTTTTCGTCATTGGTCTCTAGATTTGTCAGCAGCCGAATCTGCTCGAGCACATCAAAATCGAGGTGCTGTGCCTCATCGATCATGAGCACGGTCTTGCGGCCTTGCTCCTGGTTATCGAGTAAATAGCGATGCAGCGCGTCGGTGAGTGCTTTTAAGCTCTCGGTCCCTTGCGGGTAGTCGATCTTGAGTTCGTCACAAGCTGTCGCCAGTAACTCAACCGCGCTTAGCGCTGGATTTAGGATAATTGCGAGATCTGTCGTGTCCGGCAGCTGTTCGAGCAAACAGCGGTTTACTGTCGTCTTACCAGTGCCCACTTCGCCGGTCAGCAAAATGAAGCCGCCGCCACCGCTAACGCCATAGAGCAAATGCGCAAGGGCGTCGCGGTGTCGCTGACTCATAAACAAGTAGCGCGGGTTTACAGCAATCGAGAATGGCGCCTCATTGAGTCCGAAATGTTGGTGATACATGGTCGCTCGTCACGCGGAATTTGCCGACATTATGCACGGGCTAAATGACGATGAATACGCGCAATGATATCGCGTTCGCTTGTCGGGAAAAAAAACATACTGTAAGTTCAAATCCGCAAAATTTACGTCTGTCGTCACCGACAGCCAAAGCAGCGTTATTTGGAGACTCACATGGCCGTACCAGCAATTCTCAAAGACAACCTGTCGATCCCAGTGATTGGCTCACCGCTATTCATCATCTCAAACCCCGATCTTGTGATCGCGCAATGTAAAGCGGGCGTGATTGGCTCCTTCCCTGCGCTGAACGCGCGTCCAGAACCGGTGCTGGAAGAGTGGCTCGATCGCATCACTTCAGAGCTTAAAGATCACGATAAGAACAACCCCGACAACAAAGCGGCACCTTTCGCGGTTAACCAGATCGTTCACGGCTCAAACGCACGACTCAAGCACGATATGGATATGTGCGAGAAGTACGAAGTGCCTGTCATCATCACGTCTCTCGGTGCAAAAGAGTGGGTTAACGACCAGGTTCACGGCTGGGGTGGCATCGTGCTTCACGACATCATCAACAACCGCTTCGCAAAGAGCGCGATCAGCAAAGGCGCCGATGGTCTGATTGCTGTGGCAGCAGGTGCCGGTGGCCACGCTGGCCAACTGTCGCCGTTTGCCTTGATTCAAGAAATCCGCGAGTGGTGTGATGGTCCGCTTCTCCTTTCAGGTTCTATGGCGACCGGCGACTCAGTCCTCGCGGCTCAGGCCATGGGCGCAGACATGGGCTACATTGGCTCTGCATTCATCGCGACTGAAGAGGCAAACGCCGACGAAGGCTACAAGCAAGCTATCGTCGACTGCGGTGCCGACGACATTGTCTACAGCAACCTATTCACGGGTGTCCACGGCAACTACCTGAAGCCTTCGATTGAAAACGCAGGCCTTGACCCCAACAACCTTCCAGAGAGTGACCCCACCAAAATGGACTTCGGTTCAGGCGGCAACACGGACGCAAAAGCATGGAAGGACATCTGGGGCTCTGGCCAAGGGATTGGCGCAGTAAAAGTTCGGGAGACAGCTGGAGAGTACGTTGCTCGGTTGGTTGAGCAATACAACACAGCTAAAGCACGGATTCTTTGAATATGAGCGACGAACGCGCCAAAATTCCTCGCTCACGCGAGGACGATTACAGCCCCGAAATCATCGCTGAGCGTCAGGCCTTCATCGAAGCTCAGACCGGTGCCAAGCTAAATCACACCAAACAGTTCTCGTATGACCCGCACGTTATGTCGGGAAATATTGAGAACATTTGGGGCGTGTCTCAGATACCAGTCGGTATCGCGGGCCCGCTCTTGGTCGACG
>CAJXZI010000234.1 GCA_913063005.1 uncultured Halieaceae bacterium
CCTACGACCTACGACCTACGACCTACGACCTACGACCTACGACCTACGACCTACGGCTTTTAAAGGCCCACCAAAGACGCCGGTTATTCCATGAGACCTGCCATAGCGCAGCATGTTAACAGGGCGATAAAAGAACAGTGCCATAAAAAAGCCCGGCATTTGCCGGGCCTTGATCGGTGACGCCAGTTCAACAATTAGGCAGCTTCAAAGCCTCGATAACCAGCTGCGGCCACCTGATCGCAAATGAGTCGGTAGGTCCCGACGCCACCCACATAAGCCAAGAACATTCGGGGTTTGCCTGGAACATTCGCGCCCATGTACCAGCTATTGGCCTTCGGATAGAGCGTCATATTCGCAAGCTGTTCGGTGTGCTCGGCCCATTCTTGCTCCGCACTGTCTGAAGGCTCGATAGTCGCTTTGCCTTCGGACCTCATCCACTGAATACAGTCGCTAACCCAATCAACGTGCTGCTCGATCGAAACCAACATATTGCTGAGCACCGAAGGGCTCGAAGGCCCGGTGATGGTAAATAGGTTGGGGAAGCCGTGAATCGCAATGCCTAAATAACTTCTCGGCCCATCGTTCCACGCATCGGTTAGCTTAACGCCGCCTCTTCCGCGAATATCAACGCGGAGCAGGGGTCCGGTCATCGCATCAAAGCCAGTCGCATACACAATGGCGTCGAATTCACGTTCACCCTCGGCGGTCTTGATACCCGTACCTGTGATGGTCTCAATGGGAGTGCGACGGAGGTTAACCAGCGAGACGTTTTCGCGATTGAAGGTCTCATAATAGTTGGTGTCTATGCAGGGCCGTTTCGTGCCGTAAGGGTAGTCCGTGGGTAGCAGGTCCTGCGCGGTCTGTTCGTCTTTCACCGTATCGCGAATGCGGTCACGGATGAATTCCGATATCTCGTCGTTCGCCTCTTGCTCGACCTGTAAGTCAGCAAACTGGAAGAGCATTCCCGGTAAGATGCCGCTTTCCCAGCCTGCGGTGAAACGACGATCGCGTTCCTCGGCAGTCACATCCATGGTCCTGTCCATGGAGCGCTCATCAACCACCCCTAAAACGTTGAGACGTTGCTTCGCTCGGTACTCGGTGTAGTTGGCCTTGATGGCGTCGGCATCAGCTTTGTCTAGGGCATGATTCAGAGCGGGCGTTGTGAAGGTCGCTGTGCGTTGATAGACCACGAGCTCGTCGGCCTCTTCCGCAATCAGAGGAATCGCCTGAACTGCCGAGGAGCCGGTGCCGATAACAGCCACGCGCTTGCCAGTGAAGTCGACGCCTTCTTTTGGCCAAAGCCCGGTTCGATAGGTCTCGCCTTTGTAATTCTCCCGACCTGTGATGTCGGGGGTTTTGGATGCAGAGAGAACACCTGTTGCCATTACTAGGTGTTGTGCACGTACGCGACGACCGCACTCGGTCGTTACCAGCCACTCATTTGCGTCCTCATCGAAGTGTGCGCTAGCGACGCGAGTATCGAACGCGATGTCACTTTTTAGATCGAAACGGTTTGCGATGTGCTGCGCGTATTTCAAAAGCTCGGGCTGAGGCGAGTACTTCTCGGACCACTCCCACTCCTGCTGGAGCTCGTCTGAGAAGGAGAACGAATAGGCCATGCTTTCAATATCAACGCGGGCACCTGGGTAGCGATTCCAATACCAGGTACCACCCACATCACTGCCGGCTTCGAATACCTGTACATCCAAACCCTGCTCACGGAGTTTGTAGAGCTGATACATTCCAGAAAAGCCTGCACCAACCACCACCACATCTTTACGCTCTGTCGGGCTGAGATATCGATCCATCTCTTGTGCCAGCCATTTCATTGCCTTGCCTGCAGCGGGCAAAGCAGCTGGCATGGCAAAAAAACCATGCATTTGTTGTGCGAAGTCGCGGTAGCTTACTGATACGCCTGCGGCTTTTAACTGCTCCGAATAAGCGCGTCCCTCGTCAACCAAGATGTCAAACTCTGCGGTGAGAACCACTGCAGGGGGCAATCCTTTTAGCGATTCAGCCATAGCAGGTGAAGCCAAGGGATCAAGACGCGTCTCTTGGTCGGCATAGTGATCCCAGAAAAACGCCATGACGTCCGTGGTCAGGAAGAGCTGCTTGTCTTCGTGGGTAAAGCTATCAGCGCCCATGCGACCGTCTGTGACGGGGTAGATCAGTGCTTGTAAGGCAATTTCGGGGCCGTTTTCATCACGTGCTTTGATCGCCATAACGGCTGACAGATTGCCGCCCGCGCTATCCCCGGCCACAACCAGGGGTAAATCATCGATGCCTAACTGGCTGCGCTGCGCATCAACCCATTCGAGCGCGGCGTAGCAATCATTAACAGGCACAGGGAAAGCATGTTCTGGCGCTTTTCGGTACTCGACCATCACCACAACGGCTTCACACGTCTCGGCAAGATGTCGACCAACCGCATCGTAGTCGTCGATATTACCGATTACCCACCCACCACCGTGGTAATAGACCATGACACTTTTTGCCGGTACCGACGGCCTCAGGACTCGGCCTCTTATGGCGCTGCCGTCAACGGGTATTTGGCAGTCCTCGCTACTCACTGAGTCGGGGCCGGGCGGCATCGAGCGGTTAATTTCGGAGAAGACAAGGCGCGCCTCCTCAGGTGGAAGAGTGTGAAGTGCAGGTGTGTCATTCAGTTGCATACCTGCGAGCATCGATGTCGTTGCTAGATCTAGGTGCATGTTTACGTTCCTATTCTCTTGTTATTTCTGTCTAATGCTTTCTTAATAATCCGCTTGTCCGCTTGTCCGCTTGTCCGCTTGTCCGCTTGTCCGCTTGTCCGCTTGTTTGTAGGTGATCTACCAGGCTGTCATCTATGAGTCTGGTATCCAGTTGCCGTGGAAGCCTGGAGGAATACGGTGCGGGATGTGCACCGCACCTATCGGGCCATTTTCGATATTGAGTGCGTCAAAGAATTGCAATTGTGTCGTATCTGCCTGTGCGTCGATGACGAGTCCCATCAGCCAGCCATCACCTTCAGCCGCTGATTCATCGCGCGGAATAAATATAAATTCGCCGCCGATCATGTCTGCTCCAAACGAATAGTGCTGCCGCTCTCCCGTCTCTAAATCGTGATGGTATAGCTGGTTCTCGGCGACAAAGCTAGAGACGGCCTCGCTGGGCTGCCCCACTATCCATGCGTGTCGATAGCTTTGGCCAAAGAAGCGCTCATCCACTCTCGGAAATTCCTGAGGCGATGCATCTATCGACAATCGCGTCACTTTTTTCGTTAAAGGATCAACGTGCCAGCGCTCAAAGCCACAAGGGACGCCATTGGGACCGTCTGGTCCATGCGCGAACATGCTCTCGTAGGCGCAGCAATCGATGGTCACGCTGCCGTCTGAATTCTGAAAGCTATTGGCAACGTGGAATACGTAACAGGGGTCTACGTCACACCAAACGATGTCTGCGACATCGCCGTTTCGCGACAGCAATCCTATGCGCGCTCTGTGCTTTTTATTCCACCGATAAGGGAAGTTATACCCCTGCGCAAGCGCCCCCAGTGAGATCGTGACCGGAAGGTCAAACACGACGACGTAGTCGTCGGTCAGGCAGCATTCGTGTATTGATGGCCCATCTTGAACTGGGATAGCGCGCTCGGAGATAACCCTGCCATCGCGATTGATAACGACATGCCAAACCTTATCTTGGGTTTCTGACTCGTAGGTGATGGCATGCCATTCACCCGTTTTCGGA
>CAJXZI010000235.1 GCA_913063005.1 uncultured Halieaceae bacterium
TCTGAATGGACAGGTTCAAAAAAAATACTTAAAGTTCAAAGATTCGAACGTCAAGAATGTCTTTCGGCGTTAAAGCCAATGTAAGAGCCCAAACCAAGTCCCATGCCAGATTCTGCAACGCCCAAAAAGTCCGGTGCCGGCTCCCCCTTCAGTCGTGGTGCCCAACACGAAGCGAAACGTACTGCGATTCTGTCCTGCGCTGCGAAACTGTTTAATACCAAGGGCGCTCGATCCACCACGCTCGCTGATGTTGCTAATCGTCTGGGATTGACCAAAACCAGCCTCTATTACTACGTTAAAACAAAAGAAGATTTAATCTACCAGTGTTACGCAAGCGCAATGGGAAGGCTGCATCGATCGTTAGATGAGGTAGAGCTAGAAACTGACGACCCGCTCGAGCGTGTTATCCGCGCCATGGAGCGGCACATTGAAATTAGCCTAGACTCACTCGCGGCGCGCGGAGACTACTTCGCTGCGCCCCTGGAGCTCGCTGTGCTACCCACGGACCAACGCAGCGAGCTCGAACAACATTACCTGCTCATGTTTAAACGCTTCAGGGGCTATCTACGCGACGGTATCGCAGCAGGCGTCATTCGTGACTGCCATACGACAAGTACCGCACGGGCATTACTGACTGCGCTGGATTGGTCCTTCTATTGGCTGTACGAGATGCCGGAGAGTGACGCGGAGCAAGCAACTCAAGTGATCAGAACCCTGTTCTCGAATGGCCTTGTGCCCAGGGATTCAAACTTTTCGCTGGGTGATGTTCGCCCTTCATCCGACGGCACTGCAAGCCAAGGGTTTAACCGCGAGGCGCAAAATCGCATGAAGCAAGAAGCGTTTTTGCGCGCGGGCACACGACACTTCAATCGCAAAGGATTTAATGGGACGTCGCTGGACGATATTGCCGAATCATTGAACGTTTCTAAGGGCGCGTTCTACTACCACTTCTCTAGCAAAGAAGCGTTATTAGCACAGTGCTATGAGTTTACCTTGGATCAGTTTGACCGAATTATCGCGTCGCAAACTGATATAAGCAGCACCCCGCTAGAGAAATTGGGGGATATCTGTACGGCCATCTTTGGCCTTCAAAACTCTGAAAGCGGCCCTTTGATTAGGTATAATTCCATCACCGCACTTCCTCCCGATATCAGACGTTCAGTGCTCAAGCGCACGGAAGCGACGCACGCAAAAATTGATCAGCTAATGTCACAGGGAGTGTTGGAAGGCACGGTCGAGACACCCAACCCGCTGGTATCACGCCATCTTTTGGTGGGTGCCATAAATGCAGCGGCCGACATTGATCGATGGCGCCCATTGGACAACGTCACCACTGCGGCACATGACTTTTTCAATGTTTTCTTTTTCGGACTGCGGCCAAGGTAGCTCCTCGTCTGAAGTCAAAGCACACCCGAGGTAATGATGAGTAATAATGAACTCCCTAGGCTGACCTTTTCTGAGGTCCTTGATGTTGTCACTCCCAAACAAGTTGGCGATTTCTGGTTTATTGGCGATAGCTTGAAGCCTCAATTCCGCCTATTTGGCGGACAGGTCGTCGCACAATGTTTGCTCGCTGCCTACCAAACCGTCGAAGAGCACCTTACGGCACACTCGATGCACTGCTACTTTCTGCGCGCAGGAGACGCAAACGTACCGATTGAGTTAGAAGTTGACCCAATACGAAACGGCCGATCCTTCTGCACACGTCGCGTTGTTGCGCGGCAAAAGGGCGAGGCTATTTTCAACACGTCTATTTCCTATCACGTCCATGAGGATGGAATGTCGCATTCGCTGTCGATGCCTGAGGTCATTTCTCCTGAAGAGGCTGCAGCACTCAACGCTGAACGCGACAACAACATGCCACGGACCTTGCTCGACCTTTTTGGTACGGAACGTGAGCGCATTACCGAGCGATTACCCGAGGCTCAGGAACCTATCAGCCAATCCTGGTTCCGCGTTATCGGACCTTTCGACGGCGATGTACGGACACAGCAAGCGGCGCTCGCGATGATTTCCGACTTCTCGTTGTACAGCACTGCGTTTTCTGCGTTTCCTTACGAGCGGCCTGAAAAAGTCTTCATTGGTGCGTCTCTAGATCACGCGATCTGGTTCCACGAGGTACCGCGTATGCAAGACTGGGTGCTATACGACACCTATAGCCCCTGGTCAGGCGGCGGTAGAGGCTACAACCGAGGCTCGCTCTGGAGCCGAGATGGGAAGCTCATCGCCTCCACAGCCCAAGAGGGCTTGATGCGTATTCGAAGGGATCGCGCTAGTTGACGCGCGTTTTCATTTGCTCGCCCGATAGAAAGCGCGACAGCTCGTTGCCTCCACTGCCCAAGACGGCTTGACGCGTATTCGAAAGGATCGCACTAATTAACAAGCGTTTCCATTTGCTCGCCCAATTGCACAAGCGACAGCTCATCGCCGACGAGCGAAAGTTCGTGATAAGACGCGTTTGCCGGATAAACCTGTAAGACCGCTGACTGCCGGTTAATCTCAGCAACAACAGCGTTGATCACTAAAAAATGGCAGAAAATAACGGTGGGACCCTCGCAGGCTTTAAGCCCCGAGATGATGTCATTTCGCCACGACCACAGGTCCTCGGACTGCTCCGACCAATCCTGCCGCATAAAGGCTTGAAGCCAGGCTTTACGACCGCTCAGAGGTACCGGTGACCGAACCTCCGAAAAACGCGGATCGACATTAACTGCGACACCGCGCTTCTGCGCAAACGCAGCCGCTGTCTCCTGAGCGCGTTTAAGCGGACTAGAGAGAAGTGTCGCACCCTCAGGCACAATCTCTAGCAGCGCCTGTGCTGTCCGCTCAGCCTGCTCCTGGCCCAGCGCTGAAAGACCCGGGTCGGGATCCTTCTCCCAGCTCGCAGCCGCCTCGCCGTGTCTTACAATCCAGATTTGGGTCATCGGTACGTCACCAATCGCTCTTTCAACTGAGCGCTCATTAGCTGCAAATGTCCCACGTCATTGAACGTGGATAGCGAACACTTGCGTGAATTGAAAATGATCCGAGTAATCGAGCAATTGAAGACGGGCTCATAAAACTCGTAGACGCGATCAGAGGTGAGCTTGAGTACGTGACCAACGATAGTGGCGATGGTGCCGCCAGACGTGAAGATCGCAGTGTCGGTGCCCGAGGCTGCCGACGCCATGGCACCCTCAAAAGCACTGACCACACCACCGTGGTAATCCTTCCAACTCTGAATGCCCGAGACATCACAGTCAGGACTCACCCAATAGTTAAATACGGTCTCGATAATCTTCTGGAAAGACTTCGTATCGGTGTCCATGGCGGCCACCAAGTCGGCAAATCGTGCATCGCGCTCCAAGAGCAGCGGCATCATGACTTCGATCTGCTCGTCGGTCTGAACCTCATTAAACCGCGGGTCAATGGTTAACTCAGGCGCCTGCTCGAGCTGATCCAGAACTCGCTGCCCCGTCTCTCGCTGTCTCGATAAATCACCACTGTACGCTGCGCTAAATCGCGTACCTGCCTGGCGCAGAAACTCGCCGGTAAGGCCAGCTTGTCGCTGCCCCAAGGGCGACAATTGACAGAAGTTATCCGCCCCAATGGACCCTTCACAGTATCTGAATATTAAAATGTTTGCCATATTAAAACCATCACTCTATGCAATGACAGCCTACTATAGTACGTAAAAACATCCTCATCAACACCGCCACCCCGCTTGTCCTGCA
>CAJXZI010000236.1 GCA_913063005.1 uncultured Halieaceae bacterium
GTGGCAGTGAGACCCCTTGCGGATCTTGATGTGTCAGACCCAAGACGGTTTGAGCACGATACGTGGCAGCCTTTATTTGCTCGGTTGCGTGAAGAGTCTCCTGTGCACTACCAAGCGGATAGCCCGGCGGGGCCTTTTTGGTCAGTAACACGATTTAACGATGTTGTTGATGTCGAGAAGAACACTGAGGTCTTCTCCTCTGAGCCAACGATTGCCATCATCGACCCGCCACCCGAGCGGCGCTCGCAGATGTTTATCGCGATGGATCAACCTCAGCACGACGTGCAGCGCCGAGCGGTGCAGCCGGTCGTAGCGCCCAAGAATTTGCAGGAGTTTGAGGCGCTTATAAGGAAAAGGTCTGGGGAAGCCCTCGACGCGTTACCTGAAGGTGAGACCTTCGATTGGGTAGCACTCGTTTCTCGTAACCTTACGACGCAGATGTTGGCGACGCTTTTCGATTTTCCATGGGAAATGCGGCACAAGCTCTCAGAGTGGTCAGATGCAGTGACTTCCGATGAGCGCATGACGGCGGGCAAGGGCCTCACTATGGAGGAGCGCCTCGAGGTCATCATGGAAATTCTGGAGGTATTTACGCGATTGTGGCACGAGCGTGTTGGCGATGGCGTCGAGTCCTTTGATCTTATTCGGCTGCTGCAGCGAGACCCCAATACGGCGAATATGGTGGACGATCCGACGAATTATATCGGTAATTTGATGTTGCTCATTGTGGGCGGGAACGATACGACAAGAAACTCCATGTCGGGTGGTGTCCACTTCCTTCACGACAATCCGGATCAGTTTGAGCGCGTTAAGAACGATCGATCTCTTATCCCCTCTATGGTGTCTGAAATTATTCGATATCAAACACCGCTGTCGCACATGCGGCGAACGGTGACCCGAGATTTCGAGTTCCGTGGACAGAAGATGAAGGCGGGAGACAAGGTCATTCTTTGGTATTGCTCAGCGAATCGGGATGAATCGGCTATTCCCCGCGCGGATCAGTTTTTGATCGATCGTGAGAGCGTCAGGAACCATGCCTCGTTTGGTTTCGGTATTCACCGCTGCATGGGTAACCGGCTTGCGGAGATGCAACTTCGAGTGGTGTGGGAAGAGGCTCTCAAGCGCTTTAGTGACATCAAACTCATGTCACCACCCACCCGGATTTGCCATAACTTTGTGCGGGGGTATTCCTCGATGCCTGTGCAGGTAACTCGCTACCAGTGATCGCTGCCGCACGGGTGTCGCATGCGACTATACCGTTTCTCTCGTTCATAGACGTGCATGTCTGACGTTATGGCAGCTGAAATAAGCCTGTTAGATGATGTATCACTGAGCGCTGTGGGCATTGACGGCTGCCGAGCAGGTTGGGTAGTGGCCTTTAGGGACGGCTCGGAAATCAGGCTGGCGATCATCGCCCAACTATCCGATCTCAATGATTTTTTACACCCGAATGCTTCGGTCATGATCGATATGCCTATTGGCCTTAGCGACGGCCATAGCGTCAGGGACTGCGACGCGCTTGCGCGACAGAAGCTGCGACCCCACCGAAGCGCGAGCGTCTTTGGTGTGCCTGCGCGGCAAGTAACACGGTGTAAGGAGTACTCTGAGGCAAACGCGCTGTCACGAGCGTTATCGGGTAAGGGCATTAGTAAGCAAGCGTTCTACTTGTTTCCTAAGATCCGAGAGTTAGACGATTGGCTAATGTCGAGGGACAGAAGAGGGCGCTGGTCGGAGTGTCATCCAGAGGTGGCGTTCGCATGTCTTAATGGTGGAGAAGCGCTGCTAGAGTCGAAGAAAACCGAGGCAGGAAGCCAAGCCCGTCAGAAGCTCCTCGCGGAATTAGGCGAGTTTCGACCAGCAGTTGAGAGGGCGCTCACATCCTATCGCCGAAAAGACGTGCTAGCTGACGATTTACTAGACGCCTTGGTTTGCTTATTAACGGCAGAGCGACCGCCAAGTGCCCGACAGCATATTCCAATGGAGGCCCCCGTTGATGGGCGGGGGCTCGTTATGGAAATTGTTGCGCCCGCCTAGCTGGCGGCTTTAAGCGCTGAATTACTCTCGCTTTCTGCAGGGCTGGCTTGAGGTCCACGAATCAAGCCTCCGGGTGTGGCACCGGAGTGTTGACCATTATCGAAGGTTAAAACGCCAGATTTAAACGTGGCTTTGTAGCCAGTCGCAGATTGCAGTAAACGCTTTCCACCTGCAGGTAGGTCGTTTGCCACCCAAGGTCTACTCATACCAATCTTATCTAGTTCGATAATATTGATGTCAGCGAGATAACCCGGCGCGAGGATGCCTCGGTCGTCCAGTCCGTAGACCTTGGCAGTATCAGCACACTGGCGCTTGATGGCTTCACTCAAGCTCAACCGGAAGCCTTCGCGATCGCGTACCCAGTGTTGGAGCATGAACGTTGGCGACGCTGCGTCGCAGATGGTGCCGCAGTGTGCACCGCCGTCGGACAGAGAGTTAATGCAATCGTCAGATTGCAGAACGGGCTCTAGGAAGTTTAAATTTCCATCAGCGTAGTTAAGTAGCGGGAAGTAGATGAATCCGTTGCCGCCGTCGCGCATCATGAGATCGTAGGCATACTCAGCTGGCGTTTGCCCAGCCTCAGCAGCCAGGCTGGCAATTGACTGTGCCGGCGTGGGCTCGTAGTTAAACCCGTCGCATAGATCGTACTGCATGGTAAAGCCGTCCGACATGATGGCGGTTAAACTTTGCAAGTCGCCATCCGGGTATACCGATTCCTCTGAAAGAAGCTTTTCCTTAAAGGCGGGGTCCGCGAGGCGCTCGTACTGCGCGTCATGGTCTAACTCAGCAACCTCAGCCCAGCTTGGCTTGAATGAAAAAGGATTGAAGGTGCATCGCCAACCCAGAATAAGCCCTGTTCCACGCATCGAAATTTGCGCAAGGATATTGGCTCCCTTGGCATTTTGCTCACGCATTTGAGCAAGTTGCTCGTCAAATGGCATGGCTTTGATAGGGGATTGCAGTGCCGTAAAGGTGACCGGCAAGCCCGTCTCGCGGCTCATATCACCCATCCACTCGAACTCATTCCACTCGGGAACGAGGTCACTCGCCATTTCAAAAACGCCATGACCTACCCGCGCCATGCCACGTCCAATACCGATAAGCTCCTCGGGGGTTGCCGTGGTCCCGGGCACAAGTTCACCGTCGATTGATTTGTGAAGCACGGTCCGCGACGTGGAGAAACCCAAAGCACCTGCTCGCAAGCCTTCCTCAACAATATTTGACATGCGGGCAATATCCGACTCGGTTGGATCCTCGTTAGCTGCTCCACGATCGCCCATTACATAGGCGCGAACGGCACCGTGCGGGACATGGGTTGCAACATCCACAGCTCGAGGCATTTCCTCAAGCGCATCAAGGTATTCAGGAAAGCTCTCCCAATTCCAAGACATGCCCTCAGAAAGTGCAGACCCAGGAATATCCTCGACACCTTCCATCAAACCAATCAACCAGTCGTGTCGGTCGGGCGCTGCTGGCGCGAAGCCCACACCACAGTTACCCATGACCACTGTGGTCACGCCGTGCCAAGATGAGGGGGCCATTTCCTGGTCCCATGTGGCCTGCCCATCATAGTGGGTATGGATGTCGACAAAGCCCGGTGCGACATAGCAACCGTTGGCGTCGTGTATTGTCTTCGCCTCGCCTAAATCGGTTCCGACGGCAAC